>NZ_CAWUDN010000138.1:0-17480 GCF_963920915.1 Nostoc sp. PCC 9305 | reverse complement strand
TCTAATTTTAAGTATTTTGTCTGTTTGTTAAGAAAGATGCGGGTAATGGATAGCTGCGTCGGGAAGGGGTTGGGGATTAGTCTTGAGATAAAGTCGCACACGGCGTTAACCTTGTAACGGTAATACAGTAATTAACCCAGAAAATCTTGCAAAATCACCTATGTTGTGAGTGAGTAACTGAGGAATGCCATAAACTAGCATCGTGGCGACAATATTTGCATCATGAACTTGCTTACCACCGCTAGGAATTTCCTCCATAAGTATCAGTAACCTTTCTGTCACCTGAGAACTATCTTCAGCCACCCGAAAGCGGTTATAAAAATAGCGGAGATCCTGAATTACTATTGCAATGGGTAGTGGGTTGACAAACTGTTGCGGACGGGTAAGGGTAGCCAAATATTCCCGCAATACTTGTCGGCTAATCCACAACTCAACTCCTGCATCATAAAAATCTTGAATAGTCTCCATAGCAGGTTGGTGAAATGGAGACTGAATCTGACTAGCGTACACCAGGATATTTGTGTCTAGAAAAACAGGATTACCGCCCCCAATCACCATACATATCCTCACGTCTTAAAGAAAGATTTTCAGGCCAAGGGCCATAATTATGCACAGGAAATTTTAGAGGAGGACGCTTTTCCTTGCTCTCTGCTTTCTCAGCCAAAGGCTTTTCATCAATTACTATTACTACCTGATGCTTACCCTCTGGAATATCCAATGGTAATTGCGCTGTAATCTTACCATCTTTGGTAACTGTGGCAATTGTTTCTATAGATTTCATCTCATTTCTCCTTGTTCAATCCATTACAGCTAACACAGCTTTCGGCAATAACTTATCTTTAAACCAAACAATTCTGGCGGGGACATCATTTAATTTTACTCCCGCTTTTTCTAAATTAAGTCGCTCGGAAATAGCTAAAATTAAGTCATCACGTCCAGCCCGTCGCACCTGAGAAAACTTCTTTTGTAAATATTCAGGCCGCCAATAACCAACAATTTCTAATAAGAAGGTGCGTCCATCAGGATGAACTAAGCGAAAATCAGGAATCATCACACTACCAGGAATTGGTATCAAATCAACTTCTCGCTCTAACGCCCAACCACTTTTCAATGCATCCCACTTATCAGCAAAAGATGCTTCTAGCATACTATCGTAGGGCTTTCCTGGTGGATAGTGGGATACCAAACCACATTCAGAATTGAGAGTGAAACGTCCAGTTTTCCAACTATTTGTATAAGCGTCACGGGTTTGGAGAATCGACGAAAGACTCCATTTGGTAACGTGAAGTAAAGCGGGAATAAGTTTAGCGATCGCTAACCCATATCGCGTACTAGGATTAAACAAGCTTGTCGGCCCATCAATGGTAATTGTAAACCCGTGGTCAGCATCACCCTCAATATAAGCCATCAATTGAAACAACTTTAAATAGCGAAATAACAGCTTATATTCTCCCGGAACATTGCGATGAGCATTTAACACCAGTTTACTAGCCTTATAAAACACACCCTGCACCTGAGATAAGTTATATCTATTTAATAAATCTGGCGCTGTTGGTGCATCAAAAACAGTCAAAATCTTATTTTCAGATAAATCAGCATATAATCCATTCCGAACCTGTTCTAATAAAACTTCCCGCTCAAGTTCTTGAGTTAATTCATCAGCAATTTTACTCAGAGTAACTTGTGTAGATTCTCGACTAGAAACCGACTTTGCAGCCAACGAAAACACCCGTTCTCTTAACATTTGTGGTTCCAAAGGACTAACCACCTCAAAAGTGCAAAAACTACTTTTGAGAATATAAGCTAATCCTCGCTTCACCCGATAATCTGTAGAATCTCCTTCAAAATCAGTCAGTTGTCGCTCAAGCACACCTTGAGTCTTCCCCACTGCTGATTGAAAATAATTAATTAACTCAATCGCCAATTCCGAAGTTGCTCGATCAATCTTCAGTCTCTTCGGGATGATCTCCTCCCCGTTTTGGCGATGCATCAGTAAGTCTGTCGGTAACATCTGCTGAATTTTGGATTTTAGATACTTCGACTTCGCTCAGTACAAGTTTTGGATTTTGGACTGAATAATTAATTTTTAACTGTTCCGCCGCCTTCAAACTCCTTTCCTTCCCACTCCCATACACAACCTGTAACTTCCCTTTCCCCTCTTTTTCTCCCCCTGCTTCCCCTGCTCTCCTCTCCCCTCTCCGCCTAGCCGAAGTCCCCTCCTCACTCGTATCCTCCGCCACCACCTCATACAAAATCGCCTGTTTATTCTCAATATTCCCCTTCCGTAAAATCCTCCCCAAGCGCTGAGTATACTCCCTAGCCGAACCCGTACCCGATAAAATAATCGCCACAGAAGCCGCCGGCACATCAACCCCTTCATTCAACACATGAGAAGCAACCAAAGTATTATATTTACCCTCTCGAAACTTTGTTAATATCTCATGCCGTTCCTTCACAGGAGTTTGATGAGTAATTGCCGGAATGAGCAACTCTTGAGAAATGCGGTAAACCGTCGCATTATCCGCAGTAAAAATTAAAATTCGTGCTGGATAATGTTCTGCTAATAAATTAATCAGAATTCGCAACTTCCCATCAGTACCCAAAGCGATATCTTTTGCTTCCCGATGCGCTAACATCGCCCTACGTCCAGATTGTGATCGCGCGCTCATTTGGACGAACATTTGCCAACCTTGCAAACTCCCCAAAGAAATTTTTGATTGCTTCAAAAAGTCATTGCGGGTTTGAATTAACTGATTGTATCTTTCCCGTTCAAGTTGCGATAACTTTACCTTAATTTGGACAATTTCATGCTCTGCTAACGCCTTCCCTGCCAAATCTTCAGCGCGTTTGCGATATACTTCTTGGCCAATGAGGATATTTAAGTCAGCGTGTTTCCCATCGGTACGTTCCGGTGTCGCGGAGAGTCCCAGACGATAAGGTGCGATCGCATATTCGGCAATTACCCGATTAAAATCTGTCGGTAAATGATGACATTCATCAAAAACAATTAACGCATATTGATTTCCCAACGTCTCAGCATGAATTGCTGCACTATCATAAGTTGCAACGAGAATTGCTGTTCTATCCCGCGAACCACCCCCCAGCAATCCCACCTCAGCATCGGGGAAAGCGGCGACTAAATGTGCATACCACTGATGCATTAAATCCAAAGTTGGCACTACAATCAGCGTCGTGCGTGGCGTTGACTGCATCGCCATTTGTGCTAAATAAGTCTTTCCCGCCGCCGTGGGAAGCACAACGACTCCTTGTCTACCCGCCAGTTTCCAAGCCGCTAGCGCCTCAGTCTGGTGGGGATAGGGTTCCATTTCCAGAGTAGGAACCAAATCTACAGGATAAAATTGCTTGGCCTCATCAATAAAATTCACATCTTCCGCTTGTAGTGCTTCCACTAGCGATCGGTATCTAATTGCTGGGATGCGGAATTTTTCAACTCTATCATCCCACGTAGCATAATCCATCCAACCTTTGCCGCGTGGTGGTGGATGCAAAATTAATGTGCCACGATCAAAATTTAATGTAGGGGTACGAGCCATGAGTATTGGGCATTGGGCATTGGGCATCGGGATTAGGTTACAGGTAACAGGTGACAGGTGATAGGGAATAATCTGTACCCTGTACCCTATTCCCTTCTTTACTCCAAAGGCTTTGATTGTTTTCGGAGATGTCTATTCAAAACCTCCAATTCTGCAATACACCACAAAGGCTCGCTGTCAATTAGCAAACCGTCCATGTCGAAAATGGCCGCCGCGTCTAGCATGAAAACCTCCTTCAAACGCCCATATCAACAACAGTACGCGTACCTGGTTGCGGACTCCAATTCGTCAATTCTTCAGGAAGTTTTTCCAAAGGGATGACTCGACCTAGCAATTGTTCAAAAAATGCTTCGTTGCTCTTAATGTGTGCGATCGCACTTTTCATGGTTTTGTCTGTCGCACCGGCGAAGGATGTCAGTACTGCAATCTCCCGCATAAAGAGTTCATGTGGAGAAATAGGTAAGGAAATTCCTGCTTTGGGTACACCATAAATACACACTACACCTGCTTTGCGTACTACACGCAGCGCTGTTGCAAGACCGCCTGGGGAACCAGAACACTCGACAACCAAATGCGCTTCGTCTTCTTCTGGTTCTTCTACCCGCTCAATTCCCAATTTCTGTGCCCAAGGGATCGGCATTTTTGTAATATCGTAGAGCCTGATTTCCCCATCAAAGTCGGGAGAATGAGTCAGCAGGTAACTGATCAAAGCGCCTGAAAGTCCACCCCCAATCACCAAGATTGTTGGTCGTGAAACTGACAACAAATTGGCAGCAGCCAGAATTCGTCCTACTCCTCGAACCGCGCAACTCAAAGGCTCGATGAGTACTCCCAGTGCAGGATTACGAAATTCAAATCGGTGTAAAGAATTACGGGGTACGCTAATTTTTTCGGCATATCCCCCGTGCTGATTCACACCTAATTCTTGTAAATTTTGACAGTGACTGGTGAGTCCTTCTTGGCAATAGCTGCATTGACCGCAGGAAATCTCGTTATTCAGGGCAAAATAGCCTTGTTCATGAGGTAGCTGACAGACGACCTCATGACCCAGAATAAGTTCGGATTCTAAACCCATTGCTGTGAGTTGTTGATCTGTCTTACAAACTCCGACAAATTCTATATTTGCAATCACTTCTCCCTCTTGAGCAAGAGTCGGCGCGCTGACTTCGCGGACTTCTACTTGATTTGGTCCGCATAGAAATGCAGCTTTCATTTGACACCTCCTAATACGACTGAAGTCGGAAAAAGTTTCGCTCCAAGCTTTTGCAGCACTTGATCGAGGACTGCAATTGTGAGGTCTATTTCTGAATAGGTAATGTCCAGGTAGGGAGCAAACTTGAGGGTGTTGAGGTCGTATCCTCCTGTTTGCAAGACCATCCGCCAGGTTTTTCCCTCAGATATAAAGTTGTTGTCTTGTGCGATCGCTGCTGCTATTTGGGCGGAATTACGGTAAGGTACGCCCTGTTTGTCTGCAAAAACCATGTTCAGCAACAGTCCTAACCCATCTACGCTGTAGACGAAGGGATAACGCGCTTGCAGTTGTTGCAGCTTTTCTAGAAAGTATGCACCCTTTTCTGGCACTGATGTTTCATAGTCCTGTGCTAGCATATATCGCCATGATGCCAACGCTGCAACAGTTCCTAGAGGGTGATTCGCAAAGTTGCTGTGGGCGTGTCCGGGAGTAAAGACTTCTGGATCTACCAAATCTGCTCTCGCCCACACTAAGCTCACTGGACTCAGACCATTGGTAAACGACTTACTCAAGGTGATAATATCTGGCACAAAATCAAAATGCTCAAAGCCGAACAACTTTCCTGTACGGTACATGCCAACTTGAATTTCGTCTGCTATTACCAGAATCCCGCGCTGTTGTAATTCGCCGATAAAATTCTGATAAAAATCCTTGGGTGGAATAGTGTAGCCTCGTCCCTGACAAGGCTCTACGACAATAGCACCTATTTCTGAACTGCTCTCACTAGCGATGCCATAATATTCATTGGAAAAAGCCTTGCCAATCATTTTGGCGCAGTACAAATCGCAGGTTTCTCTTTTCTTCTCATAGAAACACTGGGAGCAATTGGCAAAGGGGAACATAATCGCCCGGTCTGGAAACTCGTTGTAATATTGTCGATATCGGTGGCTACTCGAAAGGCCTAGTGTCCCAAGGGAACGACCGTGGTAAGCACCCGTCATCACAGCGACCCGATTCTTTCCGGTATTTTTACGAACTATCTTCAATGCATCTTCTACCACAAGCGAGCCGCCAACGTTAAACGAGACTCGACCCTTTAAGCCTGTTCTTTCATAAATGGCATCAACTACGATTTTGGCTACTAATAATTTCTCACGATGCAAGAAGTCACCACAAGCTTGGGGGAGAGTATTGAGTTGTTTGAAAACCTCTGATTCAATTTCTGGATTGCGATACCCGAAGTTACAGCTTGAGTGCCACATTCCAGTATCAACGTAAGTGTTACCTTCGTCATCAAAAATAAATCCTCCTTTGCAACCTTTGACGAAGATTGGCCTATCCTGATAATGGACAGTATCTCCCCACGAAAGATATTCCCGATCAATTTGGCGCAAAACTTCATTGCTGACTGTAGATAATATATCCAGTTTCTCTTGATGATTGACCATATTTTTGTTTTTTCCAAGTTATTTATATAGTTTGGTTTTATTCTGCCAACCTAACTTATGTACTCACTCCGGGCTGAGTTCTGTAGACTGCGGCTCTATTACAAGTTGGTTCAACTCACTGCTTACTTTCTCAGGGGAGTGTTCCTCTGCAACTTCTGGTATCGATTCGCTACTTTCCTGTGGCTTTTTCTGGCTCACAGCCATGAACATTGCTACTAGAACCATTCCTGCACCAATAAAACCATTAGTTCCGAAAGTTTCACCAAGTAACAAAAACGCGAGAATTGTCCCAAAAATTGGTTCGAGTGCTTGTATGAACACAGCTTCAAAAGCTGTAATTCGGCGTAATGCTAATATCTGTATCCATATGACGATCGCAGTACCAATGATGCCAAGGTAGAGGAGAACACTTAAATTTGTGAAGTTCGTGACAGTCTCACTAATTGCCTCAAACTGCCCAATGACTTCAGGCGCAGCCCACAACCAAGATAGTAATGCTATGGTCGAGAGCTGAACCATGCTGAATGATAGAGGTGGGTGATCTTGCCCAAGTATCTCAACTGCGATCATGAAACCTGCGCTGAAGAAAGCACAAAGAAACAGCCAAAATTCCCCTACAGGAGGCGGGCCGCTTTCCCAGCCTATAATTAGAATTCCAGTGGAAGCAAGTGCAGCTGCCAGTAACGATACGATAGACAGACGACGGCGGAACACCAGCTCGAACAGTGTTACCAAGGACACGATGAGACCATAGACAAATGTTGCTTGATTAGCTTGAAGTGTCTTAAGCCCAATGGTTTCACTCGTAACGGAACCAAACATGAAAAGTCCAACAATTATCCCGTCACGTACCAAGCGGATATTTAGATTATGAGCGAATAAGGCAAAAGCTACGGCACCGAGCGTAAAACGAATTGCGACTTGTATCATTGGCGAAACGTTACTAACTATTTCTTTGATCGCCACAAATGTAGAAGCCCAGATGAAAGCTGTAATTATCATCAATACAATACCTTGGGCATAAGAATACCGGGTATTATCTGTATTGGATGTGTTATTTATATTCGGTGCGGTCATAGTAAAATTGCAAGCTTTGAAATTGATACTTGCTTGCCACTTATGCATTTTAACATTCTGTCACCATTTAAAATTTGAGTAAAGAGGCTATTGAAAAAACTAATAATTATCATTCAATTGAGTAAATAAGTCGGTGGGGAAAAATCAAACTAAACTATATGAATAAAAATTAACTAGCCTAAAACCCTCTTCCCTTCTGCCTCCTGCCTCCTGCTTCCTGCCTCATCCTAACTACAAATATTTACGCCGACCTACTTAAATTTCATTAAATTTTGAACAAGACACCAACAATTATTCATGAAACTTACCCAGGTTTGACTATATAAACATTCATAACGAATACCAATTTCAAAAAGATTTGCGACAAATAAAGATAGATTGGATGAACAAGTAATTCTTTTTCCTCATGGAGAGAACTGTCATGAAGTGGTATAATGAACCTCCAACTTGGAATATCCAAGATGGCACTATCAAGATTACCTCAAATCAAAATACTGATTTCTGGCGCAAGACCTTCCACGGCTACATTAGGGATAATGGACACTTCTATTACAAACAAGTCAGTGGAGATTTTACTGCTGAGGTAAAAATTAGTGGTCAGTATAAGGAGCAATACGATCAAGCAGGACTGATGGTGCGTTTAGATGAAACGAATTGGTTGAAGTGTGGGATTGAATTGATTGACAGCGTGCAGCATGTTATTGCTGTAGTTACGCATGATTATTCAGACGTGTCTGTTGTTCCTATGCTACACAACCCTGCTGCGATTTGGATGCGTGTGAATCGACGGGGGTCAGCCTTGCAAGTTTTCTACTCTTTAGAGGGAGAGAACTATACCATGTTTAGAATGGCTTATTTGACATTAGTTGAGACTGTGAGTGTGGGGATTATGTGTGCCTCACCAAATGGGAACGGCTTTCCTATGAACTTTGAAGGGTTTAATATCGAATCTGACGAATAGGGTTTATCGCTGTATTATCGGCTTTGAACAAAGTAACGTCTTCAAAGAAGATAACATCTTTAACTTAATACACAATGAAATCGTGACAATAAATATAGTATTTATATACTAGCATCAGTGTTTCCAACAATTTCTTGAAAAAGTTTTTGCAATAGACACTTAATGTGTAACCATAACGTCAGAGGCAAATTTTTTCAAAGCTTTCCTCCAAGGCTAAAAGGCTTATCTTTGTCTACCCAAGCATACTGATGACTATAGTACTGATAGTGTAAGGGTACATGATGTCAAATACTAATAACAAGCAACAGAAATTTGCATGTGCAGCATGGGGTTTTAGAAAGTTAGAAATCCCAGAATACTTCCGTGTAGTAGCTAACTTAGGTATAAAATCGGTAGAAGTCAATGTAGATCGCAGAACACCTAAACATCTACTTGATAGTTGCAGTAACGAGGCAGTTGATCGGGTTGCTCATTGGGCTGATGAATTTGGAGTGCATGTCATTTGCATAGCAGCCGATAACGACTTTACTGTGGTGGATGCATCGGATTTGGAAGAGCAGATTCAGAAGGTTCAACGTTATGTAGATATCGCCAAACGCTTAGGAGCAAAGGTTGTTCGAGTTTTTACTGGTGGTAATGCAAATGAGAATCTTTCCTCAGAACTTTTGAACCGCCTCCATTACGCCTTCAACCGTGTTGGAGGTTATGCGGAAGAACATGAAATTAAGCTGGCAATTGAAAATCATGGAGGACTGACAGTTAATGGCCAACTGACAGCAAAAATCATGGAAGGTATAAAAAGTCCTGCCGTTGGAGTGAATTTTGATCCAGCAAACTTTTTGAAGGAAGGCGTAGATCCTTTAATGGCGCTACGCTATGTCCTTCCATGGGTGAACTATAGCCATTGGAAAGATGTTCGGTGGAACAATGGTGGCACAGAATACTGTGCTTTTGGCGAGGGAGAAATCTTTTGGAAACCAATTCTCCAGGAGCTACTAAACTCTGGCTACCAAGGATATTGGACGGTCGAATACGAAACAATTGAAGATGTTGAGCGCGGAACGAAAGATAGCTTTGTTTCTCTACGTCAGATGTTACAAGAAACTTTCTAAGATAGTAGAATACATCGATTTTCCGAAATAGGTGTGTTGTCATAATCACACATGATACCACTAAATTGGGAGCTGCGATTCTCCTGCACAGAGGCGCCAGATTGCTCTGATCTCTTGATTGGGAGCAACGCGAAAAAGTGCGATCGTCGTGAAAAGAGCAGGGGGAGTGAAGGGACATTTTTAGTATTTTTCATACCGAAATAACCCTAGATATACTTATTTATTTCTCCTTGCCTCCCCTGCTTCCTCATCTCACAAAATTGCATTGCTCCCCTCTTGATCTTGGTGGAGCCAAGATGATTCAGAAGAACATTGTTAAGAGCGTGCGAAAAAAGTCGAAAGACGAATAAACAAAGGGATTTATTTCATGAGAAGACTTGCAGATAAAGTAGCTTTGATAACTGGTGGTAGCTCTGGAATTGGTCGAGCTACAGCACTGGCTTTTGCTAAAGAAGGGGCTAAAGTTGTTGTCGCCAGTCGGCGGAGCTTAGAGGGCGAGGAAACCGTACAGTTAATTAAAGAGATAGACAGCGAAGGTTTGTTTGTTAAAACTGATGTGTCAAAAGCGACAGAGGTAGAGGCATTAGTTAACAAAACAGTGGAAACTTATGGTCGTCTGGATATCGCCTTCAACAATGCGGCTGTTGAGGGACCAATCAAAACGCTCATTGAGCAGACAGAGGAGGAGTTTGAGTCTATCATCAACATCAATCTTAAAGGTTTATGGTTATCTATGAAATATGAGATTCAGCAGATGCTTCAGCAAAGTGGTGGCACTATTGTCAATACCTCCTCAATATCTGGACTCGTAGGTATGCCTGCTTCTTCTATTTATGCTGCCAGCAAACATGGCGTTTTAGGAATGACGAAATCAGCAGCTTTGGAGTATGCTAAATCTGGCATCCGAATCAATGCTGTGTCTCCTGGTTCTATCGAAACCGCAATGCTAAACCGTTTCCTCAGCAGTAACCCGTTCCTCGGTAGTAGCCAAGAAGCCAAAGAGCAGATGATAGCAAAACATCCGTTGGGGCGTATTGGTGAGCCGGAAGAAGTTGCTGAAGCTGTGGTGTGGCTATGTTCAGACGGAGCTTCGTTTGTCACCGGACACTCCCTAACTGTTGATGGCGGTTACACAATACAGTAGGAAATTCGACAATTTTGTCAATATGATTGGCAAAATGCCGCACTCAAACGCCAATCTGTTGTTGATCGCTCAAATGCCTAAAGAGTAGGTGGAACAAGGGAGCAACGCGATTTTGTGAGCGGTCACGCACCTAATTGACAGATATGACGAGTTACTTTCTTTATATTCTCAACAATAAAATAGCTCTTGATGCTGCTGGAGTCAAACAAAGTTATCAGCAACTGTTAACAGAAATGTCCGTGAGGCTCGGTCGCCCTTGGCGTCTCACCTTCTGCCAAAGGGAGAAGACTCGCTATCTCTTCGCATTTGTTAGCTGATTTTGGGAATAATCCTTTAGCTAGCTGCATAAAGGAGAAGCCACATTGAAAGGAACACGTTCCCTTCTAGCGCCTTATGCTGTGGCACTCTTGGCTGTTGGTAGCGTATTGCTACTAACACTATTGCTACAGCCACTACTGAAACAAACGATTTTCTTGCTGTTTTTTGCTGCCGTGGCGGTTAGTGCCTGGTATGGGGGCATGGAAGCAGGATTACTGGCTACTGCTTTGTCTACTTTAGCCGTCAGCTACTTTTTCTTAGAACCAGTATTTTCGCTCTTGGTTGCAAGTCTAGACAACATACTGCGCTTAGGCTTGTTTGTGCTAGTGACAACAATTATTAACTTGCTGAACTCAGAATTACGCACTGCCAAACAACATCTTCAAACGAGTTTGCAGAAACTACAGGTGAGCGAAGCCAGATTTAGAGGGTTGGTAGAGTCCAACATCATTGGGGTAATTGTAACCAATATGGACGGGGCGATGCCTGCGGCGGGCTACGCCTACGCAGAACTCACAACTAAAGGCGTGTGTCAGCCTTTTGAGAACGAATACATCCGCAAAGATAAGAGCCGCGTTCCTGTTCTGTTAAGTTCTGCTTTGTTAGAAAATAACCAAGATGATATTATCTCTTTTGTAATTGATTTAAGCAAACGCAAACAAGTAGAGCTTGCCCTTTCTAAAAGCGAAGAACGCTACCGCACTTTTTTAGAGCAGAGTTCAGAAGGTATTTGGTGCATTGAATTGGAAGTACCAATTTCGCTAGATTGTCCAGAAGATGAACAAATTCAACATTTTTACCAATATGTTTACCTGGCAGAATGCAACAATGTTATGGCGCAGATGTATGGCTGTTCTCGTGCCGAAGAAATTATCGGTGTCAGACTAGGAGACTTTCTTGTTGCCTCCGATCCACATAATATTGCATACCTGCGTAATTTTATCCGTTCTAAGTACCGACTAATCGATGCCGAGTCCCATGAAATAGATAAGCAAGGTAATTCCAAATATTTTTTGAATAATCTGGTGGGAATTGTTGAAAATGGCTTTTTAGTGAGAGCTTGGGGAACTCAACGCGATATCACAGAACACAAACGAGCGGAAGCAGCACTCCGTCAACGAGAAGATGAACTGCGTCTAATTACCAATGCTGTGCCCGCCAAGATTTCTTATGTTGATAGTCAGCAGCGTTATTGCTTTAATAATAAAGAATATGAAGACTGGTTTGGGGTTTCTGCTTCCGAAATTTCTGGTAAACACATTAGAGAAATTTTAGGAGAGTCGGTTTATCAGTCAATTCTCCCTTACGTAGAAGCAGTACTTTCAGGAGAACAAGTAACTTACGAAACCCAATTACCCCATAAAGATGGCACAAACCATTACGTGAATGTCACTTACATTCCCCAGTTCAGTCAGCAGGGGAAAGTTGCAGGATTTGTTGCTCTAATCACAGATATTACACTTCACAAGTTAGCCGAAGCAGCTCTCAAACAAAGCGAGAAACGGTTAAAGACGCTAACCGAAAAAGTCCGCGTGATTCCTTGGGAGGTAAATGCCACTACTGGGAATTTTACTTACGTAGGGCCACAAACTGTTGAGATTCTAGGCTATCCATTGTCAGAATGGTACACCAATAATTTCTGGACAAAACATATACATCCAGAAGATCGGGAGTGGGCTATTCAATATTATCAAGAATCTTCACTGTCACTAAATAATTACGAACTTGAATACAGAATGTTGGCTGCTGATGGCAGAGTTGTCTGGCTATATGACATTGTAAATGTGGTGCGGGATGAAAATGGGCCGCAACTCTTGCATGGATTCATGATTGATATTAGCGATCGCAAGCAAGCAGAGCAAGAACGCGAACAACTGCTGAAACGCGAACAAGCAGCACGCGCCGATGCCGAAACCGCCAACCGGATGAAGGATGAGTTTCTTGCCACACTTTCGCACGAACTCCGTACACCCCTAAATGCTATACTCGGCTGGACGCAGCTACTTAGAACTCGCAAATTCGATCAAGCTACTACTGGCCGCGCACTAGAGACAATTGAACGTAATACTAGATCCCTGACACAACTAATTGAAGATGTTCTCGATGTGTCACGGATTATTAGAGGCACACTTCATTTAAGTATGGATCGGGTTGAACTTGGATCGCTTGTAGAGGCGGCAATCGATACTGTGTACCCAGCAGCCCAAGCTAAAGATATTAATATCAAGTGTAAATTCGACCCCAAATTAGAGGTAGTTGTGGGCGATGCCAACCGCTTGCAACAGGTTGTGTGGAATTTGCTCTCCAACGCCGTCAAGTTTACACCCAAGGGCGGCAGAGTTGATGTGCAATTGGAGTGCATTGAATCTTACGTGCAAATTCGGGTGAGTGATACGGGAGCGGGAATTGCTGCCGAATTCCTACCCCATGTATTTGAACGCTTCCGTCAAGCTGACAGTTCCAGCACGCGATCGCATGGCGGACTAGGATTAGGGTTAGCGATCGTCCGTCACTTGGTAGAATTACACGGTGGCACAGTCTCGGCCGAAAGTCCAGGAATTGGACAGGGGGCGACTTTCGTTGTCAGTCTACCAATGAAAGACCTTTAAATGACGATCGCGATCGCAAAGCCGTCGTATCCTTTGCTACCCACAGTCTGGATTGCCGTAGCACTGACACGCGGCTCAGAAGCAAGCAATTCGTTGAAGCGACGCACCCCCTGGACGCTAGGATCGTTGCTATTGGCATCAATCACCGCTCCGTTACGCACAACATTATCAGCGATAATCAGGCTGCCGCGACGGGAAAGTTTGAGCGCCCACGCGAAGTATTCGGGATTGCTTGGCTTGTCTGCGTCGATGAAGATTAAGTCAAATGGGCCGTGACCTTCGGTGGCAATCTGTGGCAGCGTAGAGAGCGCCTTTCCCAGGCGGAGGTCAACAACGTCGGATAGACCAGCGTGAGCGATATTGGCACGGGCAATTTCGGCGTGCTTTGGGTCAGCCTCCAGCGTGATTAGGCGGCCGTCGCTGGGTAATGCCCGCGCCAGCCAGATCGTACTGTAGCCGCCCAGTGTGCCAATCTCTAAGATGCTTTGCGCTCCTTGGATTTGCGCCAACAGTAGCAGCAGTTTGCCCTGATTCGGCGAAACGTTGTGCGGCGGTAGTCCGGCGGCGGCACTGGTTTGGAGGGCTGTATCCAGCGCGGGGTCTGATGGCACAAGCAGATCGGTAAAGTAACGATCGACCGCAGTCCATTGTTCTTGAGTCATAAATTCTCAGTTTTTACGATTAAGTGTCAGGGCTTGCCTCATCGGAAAGGATTGTAATGATTTCATCCAAAGGGCGATCGCGATTAGACTCTTCTGGTGTTTCTTTACCCAAGGAGGTGTCTTTCACCAAACGGTAAACGTCGGCTGCTCCGTCAAAAATGCGCTCAGTTAGACCCAATTCTTTAAAGGTTTCTGCAATCTCTTCCATTTCTCCTACCCAACGATGGGCTTTTGGTGTCATCGCTGGAATGGAACGGGTTAAAATGCTAGCAAGTTCTTTTTGACTACTAGATACTTCATCCCATAATTCTTTATCCAAACCTAAACGATGGGCTGCAATTAGTAATTCTGTGCCGATTGCTGTAAGTCCTTTTGTCAGGGCTGCGTAAGACATTTTCAACCCGGAAGCCTGACCAATTTCCTCACCAATCACCCGCACATCTAAGCCATAATCTCGCAGTTGTAGGAGTTGATTTGCTTGTTTTCCTGAAGTGTAAATGCGGGTGCGATTGGGAACTCGCGGCGGTGGGCCAATAATTGATGCATCTACGAATGTTCCCCCAACTGATTCAATGAGTTGACCGATATTTATGACTTTTTGGGGTGCGATCGCATTACAGTCAACGTAGAGAATGGGTTTACCCACATTGCTAATCGCCTTAGCTACTTGCTTCGCTGCTTGGGTAGCCGCTGCGGGGACTAGAACTGACAGCACCACATCAGATTCAATTACCAGTTGGGTGAGGGAACCCACATCTTGAATGTTGGCTGCGGCTGCTAATTGCCGAGTTCGTTCGCTGCGATCGTTTAGGGCGGCAATAGTTTTCAATCCATGTTGATTGAGAACAGCTGCGATCGCTTGTCCCATATCACCCGGACTTAAAATACCAATAGTTTGGATAGGCATGGAAAGTTTTATATTTACTTTGTGGCTGACAAGTTAATTCAGGTAATTGAGTCGCCAGCAAACTACTATAATTCGATATAGATACTGTACTACATAAAACGACGATCAGCTTAGGGAACTCCAAGAAATAAATTATCCAATATTGTGGGGTGGGCATCTTGCCCGCCATATAAACTAGGCGGGCAAGATGCCCACCCCACAAGAATTAATTGGATATTTTTTTATTTGGAAGTCCCTTAACAAGCAAGTTATAAAGACTTACGCACACTCTACAAATTCTTCTCTACAAAATAATTACTCTTAGTGGGAGTTTGACCAATTTGCAGTACACAAACTGCGGCAATCAGACAGAGAACGCCTGATAAAATAAACGCTTGTAAATAACTACCCGTCCAAGTTCTCAACACTCCGGCTCCAAATGCTGCCGTGGCTGCACCAAGCTGGTGTCCTGCGACAATCCAGCCGAACATCACGCCGACATTTTCTTTACCGAAGATATTGGCAACAAGACGGACTGTCGGTGGTACGGTAGCAATCCAATCAAGTCCATAGAAGACGGCGAAAATGGAAAGTCCGTAGAAGGAAAAGTTAAAACTGAAGGGCAAGAAAATCAAAGATAAACCCCGCAATCCGTAGTACCAGCACAATAAGTAGCGATTGTTCCAACGGTCAGATAGCCAACCGGACATAGTAGTTCCAAAAAAATCGAATAGTCCCATGATTGCCAAAAGCCCAGCAGCCTTGACTTCCGGGATACCGTGGTCAATGCAAGCAGGAATTAAATGAGTTCCAATTAACCCATTTGTGCTGGCGCCACAGATAAAAAAGCTACCAAATAATAGCCAGAAGTCTCGATTACGCATTCCCAGCCAGAGGGCGTTAAGAGTGGAAGCGATGGAATTGACTCTAGGTTGTAACACTTCCACTGTTTCGCTGTTGTCGCCAAAGGGTCGCAAACCGACATCTGCCGGACGATCGCGCATAAAGACTGCGATCGCTGGAATAATTAGAAGTGCTGCACCAGTCAGAGCCAGAGCCGCAATTCGCCACCCAAAGCGATCGGCCATTGAGGCTAGTATCGGCAGAAACACTAGTTGTCCCGTGGCTGTACTGGCGGTTAAGATGCCCAGAACTAGACCCCGCTTTTCCAAAAACCAGCGATTGACGACAATAGCACCTAAAACCAGGGCAATAACTCCGCTACCACTACCGACAACTACACCCCACAGCAATACTAGCTGCCAGGAAGCTGACATTAAGGTGGTTAAACCGACACCCAGCGCAATGATGGCAAGTGAAAACACCATCATCCGACGAATGCCGATGCGCTCCATAACTGTGGCAGCAAAAGGGCCAATTAGTCCGTAGAGTACTAAGTTAATGGAGATTGCCAAAGATATAGTTGCTCTACTCCAGCCAAACTCTTGTTCGAGAGGCACTATAAAAACTCCAGGAGCAGAGCGGATTCCGGCTGCCACCAGCAAGGCTAGGAATGTTAAACCAGCTACGATCCAGCCATAGTGGAACGAGCGACGCGCTAGGAAGGAGGGTAAGGACATGGTTGGGGAGCAGGGGGGCAGGGGAGCAGAGGAGCAGGGGAGCAGAGGAGCAGAGGAGCGGTAAGTCCTTTCCCTTTGCACCTCTGCCTGTTGTGCCCAATGCCCAATTTAGAGATAACTACCCTGCGTAAGGATTACCGATTCTATCCACAGAGACGTTGGAGGAGAATGGCAAACGACCGGGATTTAAGCGTGGTTCGGCTGCATAGCCAACGGGAACTACAACAGCGATCGCTAAATCTGGATTATCTCCTGCACCAATCACTTCTTTTACCCGATCCTCAATCCAACCGTTCATAAAACAAGTGGATAATCCCAGACTTTCTGCTGCTAACACCAAATGGGTAGCAGCAATGATGGCATCTTTGATCGCATATTCGCGTCGCTTCTCGCCCAGCGCTGCTTGAAATTGCGGAACGGCGGTTTTAAAGTAGTTTACTGTGCCTTCATTCCATGCCCCAGTTTCGAGTCCTCGCTCTAGAATTGGGGCCAAGTTTTGTTCGCCTGCGTTAGGATCGGCGGCAAAGACAAAGGTTACGGGTGCTTGAACAATTTGCTGTTGATTAAAAGATGCTGCTGATAGTGCGGCCTTTTGTGCTTCATCTTGCACAAGAATAATTTGCCAGTCCTGGATATTATAGCTGCTGGGTGCAGCCACGGTTAACTCTACTAGTTGCTTGAGTAGTTCTGGGGTAATGGGGTCTGCTTTAAAAGTTTTGATAGAACGACGTTGAGCGATCGCACTGGGTACATCTAAAGGTTGGGTTTGGATGATGGAACTCATGAGATTCTCCTGATAGTTGGATTATGACCAAATAATTCGTAATTAGCATACAAGCGAATTTATTCATGAAACAAAAACAAAAATTATTCGCAAGGGACAATTACGAATTACGAATTACGAATTACGAATTACGAATTACGAATTACGAATTAC
>NZ_CAWUDN010000137.1:0-17481 GCF_963920915.1 Nostoc sp. PCC 9305 | reverse complement strand
TTAGGGGGATCTTCAACGATTTTGGTTTTATACAAAGATGTGTGTACACCGTAGGCTCTTCGGGAGGGGAGACAAAGCGTAGCTTTGGCGGGGTGGGGTTCTTTCTTATTTTTGATTTACGCAAGAGGTCTATTATCTCTTGGTGTGGATTTAACGATCAAACTATGACACCTCTCGTTATCATATCCAGAGGAATGAGACTGAGGTTAAAGCATCATGTACATCCCAAATGCTTTTCGAGAAGATGACATTGAGAAACTTGTCGCCTTCATGCGTGCAAACAGTTTTGCCACATTGGTGTCTATTCTTAATGATGTTCCTGTTGCCTCACATATTCCGCTAGTTGTCACAGTGCAAAATAATGTGGTTAAGCTATCAGGTCATCTTGCCAAACCAAATCCTCAATGGCAGGTGTTTGGAGTAGGCGAGGCACTTGCTGTCTTCACGGGGCCCCATGCTTATATCTCGCCATCTTTGTATGAGAAGCAAGAGAGTGTACCGACGTGGAACTACATCGCTGTACACGCCTATGGTATACCTCAAGTTATTACCCTTGGTGATTCGCCGAAATTGATGGATAAGATGATTGAGGACATGATTGACACCTATGGCTCTGAGTATAAATCTCAATGGCATAGCTTATCCGATAACTTTCGCGAGGGAATGATGAATGGCATTATTGGTTTTGAGATGACCATCACGCGACTGGAAGGGAAATACAAACTTAGTCAAAATCGCAGTCATTTTGACCAGAGTAATGTTGCAGATGCGTTGCTAAAAAGTATAGAGCCAACTGTTCATGCGATCGGTGCTGCCATGAAAGAAAATCTTGAAACCAGTGAACAATTGTCAGATTAAAAATTCGTAGTTTCTAGCTGTGGGGAGAGGTCAAGCCAACCTAGAGTATTGTCTAATCAGCTTTGAGCATCATACATAACTATATACTTCGCAACCGAATAGTTTGCAATACTTAATATTCGATAAACTAATAATTAGTAATTCATGATATTGTGATTGCCAGCACATCTTTTTTTGGATTAATCGTATAGGCTCATATCTGCTGGGTAAAATTACTAGATAAATTTATGGTAATTCGAGCACCAAGCAGCAGCATCCCTAATTCTGCTGTGCTATTAAACTTGCTTACAATTCGGTTATTTGATTTTTGAGCAGTTAGGAATTAGCCAACCTATCGTAGCAGCAGTCAAGCCATAACTGATGTAGCTATATACAAATCAGCGATACCAACCATAGAGCTACTGCTAAGGCAATTTTAAGAAAAGAAAAAAGCATGAGTACAACACGCAAAATTCGTTTAGGTGCATTCATTCAAGCTACCGGACACCATGTTTCTGCTTGGCGACACCCCGATTCACAAGCAGATGCTGGACTGAATTTCGAGCATTATAAAGAAATAACCCAGACTGCCGAACGCGGCTTATTCGATGCAGTTTTCTTAGCAGATAGTCCAGGAGTCTGGGGCGGCGCTCCAGAAACTCAGCATCGCAATGGTAAAATTGCCCATTTTGAGCCTGTCACTCTCTTCTCGGCTTTATCGTCTGTAACCCAAAACATCGGCTTCATTTCCACCGCCTCGACTACTTATGAAGAACCCTATACCCTGGCACGTAAGTTTGCCTCGTTGGACTATTTGAGTAAGGGCCGGGCGGGGTGGAATGTAGTTACTACAGGCAATGAGAATGCTGCACGTAACTTCGGACTTGAGCATCACCCAGAACACAGCCAGCGTTATGAACGCGCTGAAGAGTTTGTGGAAGTGGTGAAAGGTCTATGGGATAGTTGGGAAGACGATGCTTTCATCCGGGACAAAGAGTCTGGTGTTTATTTCGACCCTGATAAACTGCATACATTGAACCATAAGGGCAAATATTTTTCTGTTAAAGGCCCTTTAAACGTTGGTCGTCCGCCCCAAGGTTATCCGGTGATTGTTCAGGCTGGAGCCTCGGAATCGGGACGGGACTTAGCCGCACGCACTGCCGAGGCAATTTTCACCGCCAATCAAACCCTAGCCGATGCCCAGGAATTTTATGCTGATATCAAAGGTAGGCTAGCACAATATGGGCGATCGCCAGACGATCTCAAAATTATGCCTGGTGCTTTCCCAATCATTGGCCGTACCGAATCAGAAGCTCAAGAGAAGTACGAATTCTTGCAATCGTTAATCCATCCCGATGTCGCTTGGGGGATTTTAAAGAACTATTACAAGGGTGTGGATTTGTCGAAATATTCTTTAGATGATGTGGCTCCCGAACTACCCAGCGACACCAACACTAACAAAAGTCGTCTTAAACTAGTCAAAGATTTGGCGACTCGTGGCAGTCTTACGCTGCGTCAGTTGTATCTTTCTCTTGCTACTGCACGAGGTCATCGCACCATACTTGGTACTCCCGAAACCATTGCCGACCAGCTAGAAGAATGGTTCAACAACGGTGCAGCCGATGGCTTTAATATCATGCCGCCAATCCTTCCCACAGGATTAGATGAATTCGTTAACCTAGTCGTTCCCGTCCTTCAAAAACGCGGACTGTTCCGTACTGAATACGAAGGCAGTACCTTGCGCGAAAACCTGGGGTTGCGTCGTCCGACGAATCGTTTTGTCGCTAAACAACTAGATGAAAGATTGGTGTTGGCGTAAATGACTTTTCATATCTGCACTGTGTTTATAGTGCTGTAGCATAAATGAATTTTTCACGGATGCTTATGCCATACCTTTTAAACCGTACCTTCTGTAGATCGCCGCCTTACAGAAAATTGTAGAGAGACGCGATTGTGGAGAGGAGAGACGCGATAAATCGCCGTCTCTACAAAAAATGTATTTGTCAATAGCAGCATTGGATGTTGAAAAACTCTGTAATTTTTGTGCCGTAGGCAAGGAAAAAACATGACTGAATATAGCCGATTGAAGACCTCACGCTCTGCTGCAATCAGAGCAACCCTTGATTATCCGGTAATCGATACTGACGTTCATACTAATGATTTCACGCCAGCTTTTGAGGATTACATCGCTAAATACGGCGGTGTGAAACTTGTAGATGAGTTACGTAAGACGGAAGCTTCTCGTCTTAACTCCAAGAGCAACGGTAAAGACTGGTATCAACAAACTCCTGAAGAACGTCAATACAATCGCACAATCCGATCGCCTTGGTGGGCTAGAGTTACTAAAAACACATTGGATCTCGCTACTTATACTCTCCCCGGACTCCTCTATGAGCGTCAGGCGGAGCAAGGATCGGACTATTCGGTGCTGTTTCCCAACAATGTCTTAGCACCAGCCGGAGCCAGTGCAGAGAACCGTCAAGCGCTGCAACGTTCAGTCAATCACTATCATGCTGATATCTACCGGAAATATAGCGATCGCTTGACACCGGTTGCTGGCATTCCCTTGACTACTCCTCAAGAAGGCATTGAGGAGCTAGAGTTTGCTATGAAAACACTGGGATTGAAAGTGATTAATATCACTGGCGGTGTGAAACGGCCAATCAAAGCGATCGCTGATAAATATCCAGCCGATAAATTCCCCGAAATTGCCAAGTATGCTTCTTATATCGACTTTTACGGACTAGATAGTGAATACGACTACGATCCTTTCTGGGCAAAGGTCGTGGAACTTGGCGTACCCGTCACCACCCATTACGGCAGTCAGGGCTGGACTGGACGCTCCTCCATTAGTAACTACATGAACAACCATATCGGTCACTTCGCCGATGGTTCGGAAGCGTTTGCGAAGGCGTTGTTCTTCGGCGGTGTTACCAAGCGTTTTCCGCAGTTGCGCGTAGCGATGCTGGAAGGTGGTGCAGATTGGGGCGCGCGTGTCTACATTCATTTGGTAGATCGGTTCTTGAAGCGCAATATCAAGGCACTGGAAAACTACAATCCAGCATTGACAAATGCCGATGAGTTGTTTGAGATATTTGAGCGCTACGGTGCAGAAGTTACTCAAGGACATTCCCTCGATAAGGATGAATTGACCAAGACTGTACTGGGAGCTTCATTCAGCCGTCATAGTCGTGCGCCGATTGGTAGCGAATTGGACGATTTTGCAGCCGCAGGTATTGAAACAATTGAAGACATCCGCGATCGCTGGGTGAATAGTTTCTTCTTTGGTTCCGAGTCCGACGATCGCACGATCGCTACGGCATTCAACGACAAAGCCAACCCCTTGGGAGTCAAAATCAACGCCATCTATTCCTCCGATGTTGGCCACTGGGATGTACCAGACTTAACTTCCCCCTTGGCTGAAAGCTGGGATCTCGTACAAGAAGGCGTTATTTCCGAAGCCGACTTTAAGTCCTATGTATTCGCTAATCCCTACAAGTTTTACACCCAAGCTAACCCCGATTTCTTCAAGGGTACAGCGATCGAATCCAAAGTAGGTAACACCGAATTTAAACAAGTGGACAAGAGCCTAGTAGTGGTGTAAAAGGCGAGGTGAATAAGCAAGGGGGCAGGGAGCAGAAAGGGAAAGAGGTAAATTAATTACTCATTCTCCCCCTTGCACCCTGCACCTCTGCCTCTTGTACCCAATCCCCAAATCAAATTAGGAGTCACAACAATGCCTGTCGAACAACGTCACGACACTAACAATGGTTCCTTGCCTTATCTGTTCTCGCCTGTTTCTAACAATGCCAACAAACCTGCACCCTTAGTACTTTTTCTGCATGGAGGACGCGATCGCGGGACGGATTTGAATGTGCTACTGAAATGGGGTTTACCTCGTTTCGTGGATTTATCCGACTCATTGCCTTATGTCTTTGCTGCACCCCAGATTCCGGCTGAACAGACTTGGGCAGATCGAGCAGATGATGTGCTTACTTTGCTTGATGAACTGATCGTTTCCCAGCCTGTCGATCCAGCGCGGGTGATATTGGCTGGGTTCAGCTTAGGTTCGGCGGGTATCTGGCATATCGCTGCTTTACATCCCGATCGCTTCGCAGGTTTAGTACCTGTGTCTGGACGTGTACCAAAAACATTAGCAGAAAGCGAACTAGCTGCACTCAAAAACATTCCCGTTCAGATATTCCAAGGTGGACAGGACAAAAATCTGCCGATTGAGGATACAGAGAATTTTGTTGAGCGCTTACGCAAAGTTGGGGGGAAAGTCGATTTGACAGTGCTACCGGAAGGCGATCATTTTATTGCAGATGAAGTATACGGCGATCCAAAGTTACAACAGTGGCTAATTTCCCAGAACCGCCGTGAAATTTCTGTAGTTGCTTGAGGTGAAATGTTCAAAAACTAACTTGCAATATTCAGTGGGGTAGGCAGCGTTCTGCCTGCCTAACATAACAATATATTAATATCTTCTAGAATCATGAACATAATGCTTCTTCTCAAGTCAAAACCGAACTTTTTCGGCAAAATTTAGTTGACTTATGTCAGATTCTCGCAAAGAAATCAGAATTTGTTTTATTGGTGAATCTTTTGTCAATGGCACAGGCGATCCAGAGTTTCTGGGTTGGACAGGTAGAGTGTGCCGCAATGCTGAGTCAAGAGGATACGCTATCACTCATTACAACTTGGGCGTGCGGGCAGAGACAAGTCGGTATCTCAAACAACGTTGGTACTTGGAAGTCTCTTATCGTCTTCCAAAAGAATCTGATGGTCGAGTAGTGTTTTCCTTTGGGGCAAACGATTCAGGATGGGCGGGTAAACAGCAAGGAATCGAACTTTCAGAGTCGATCGCAAATGCTCGCACTATCTTAAGCCAAGCAAAGCAACTCTATCCAATCTTGATGGTTAGTCCGCCACCTTGTGGTGACAATCAAATTCTTGCCAATCTGTCACAGGAATTCGCGTTGGTTTGTAATGAACTAGATGTTCCATATCTCGATGTGTTTTCCAGTTTGCTAAAGTCACCAATCTGGCTAGCAGAAGCAAAAGCCAATGATGGCGCTCACCCAAAAGCAGATGGTTATGCAGAATTTGCTGCGATCGTCCAGAACTGGGAAGGTTGGTTAAATTGGTTCACACCTTAAAAAATGCCGATATCGGGCTAATCATGGCTTAGTCGATGTGTCAGTTTTGCGTTAGCGTACCCCTCCGGGGAAGCAAGCTACGCGTAGCGTCTCGTAGAGAAGCGGGGCGGAACGCACGTCGCATTCTATTTAAAAATTTGGCGTTGCTGAATTAAGGATGATTCTTGTGGGGTGGGCATCCTGCCCGCCCGGAAATACAAGGGACGGGCAAGATGCCCATCCCACAAAAATAGTAAAATCATCCCGCAAATATGCAACCCCAAAAATTTCCACACTTTCTCAATCAACAACATTTCTATGACTTTACCAACTACTAATCTCGGTAAAACTGGATTGACCGTTTCGCGTCTTTGTCTCGGTACTATGACCTTTGGTTTGCAGACCGACGAAGAAACTTCCAGGCAAATCCT
Source organism: Nostoc sp. PCC 9305 (assembly GCF_963920915.1). Lineage (NCBI taxonomy): Bacteria > Bacillati > Cyanobacteriota > Cyanophyceae > Nostocales > Nostocaceae > Nostoc > Nostoc sp. PCC 9305. The sequence goes on along the minus strand of NZ_CAWUDN010000137.1, from coordinate 11,075 downwards.
CGACACCGCCGCCGATGGCGGGATCAACTTTTTAGATACAGCCGACGTTTATCCCCTCGGTGGCGGGCTTGCCACTGCGGGACGCACTGAAGAAATCGTTGGGCGCTGGCTGAAAGGCAAACGCGAACATTTTATCTTAGCTACCAAGTGCGTCGGTCGAGTCGGCCCTGCACCTTGGGATCAGGGGGCTTCGCGGAAACATATTTTGGATGCGATCGATGCTTCCCTACGGCGGTTGGGAACTGATTATATCGACCTGTATCAGTTGCACTCCGACGATGCTTCAACTCCCCTTGATGAAACTCTGGAAGCACTGGATGTAGTGGTTCGTGCTGGTAAGGTGCGCTACATCGGGGTTTCTAACTTCTTAGCCTACCGACTCGCCCGCGCCTTGGGTCGTGCCGAAACGCGCAATCTAACAAAGTTCGTCTCAATTCAGCCCCGTTACAACTTGTTGTTCCGGGAAATTGAGCGAGAACTATTGCCCCTGGCCAAAGAAGAAGGATTGGGTGTAATTTCCTATAATCCTTTGGCAGGTGGTCTACTTACTGGCAAACACAATTTTACTCAAGGCCCCACATCAGGTACGCGTTTTACCCTTGGTGCTGCCGCAGAACGTTATCAAGAACGCTACTGGCGCGATCGCGAATTTAATACTGTCGAAGATTTACGCACAGTAGCCGATCTCGCTGGATTTTCCCTCACCACCTTAGCAGTGGCTTGGGTTTTGTCTAATCCCATTATCACTGCCCCCATCATTGGCGCTAGCCGTCCAGAACAACTTGCTGAGAACCTCAAGGCGCTAGAACTAAAACTTGACGACAATTTGAAACAAAAGTTAGACGACATAACCGCCGAATACCGAAGAGGAGATTCTCTTCGTTAGAGGATGTTTTATAAAGTGGTCGACTGTAATTTTAGGCACTTCTAGATCCCCCCTAACCCCCCTTAAAAAGGAGGGAACCGGAATCAAAGTCCCCCTTTTTAAGGGGGATTTAGGGGGATCTAAAACGTTTTACTACCGACCAAAGAACTTTTAAAACATTCTCTTAGAAATTATGGAAATGGGAACGTGACCAATGACCAATGACCAATGACTCAAATCACAAATATCTCATGGATAAAATAGCTATGATTAAACGCCGTCGTTTTCTTCATGCTGCGACTTCCGGTTTGTGTGGCTTTTCTATGGCATATCTGTTAGGAAGTTGTAGCGAACAAAGCCAACAATCTTCTTTGATAAACAGCACTAATGCCAGTGAAAATTCCCTTGGGATAAAAACTAAAGTTCTACGGATGGGATATCAGAGTGCAGGGGATCTCTTCAGAAATCGGAAAGTTTTAGAGAAACGTTTAGAGCCGTTGGGCATTAAGGTAGAATGGGCGCAATTTGTCCAAGGGCCCCAACTCATGGAAGGGATGGCTGCGGGAAAAGTTGATGTAGGATCGGTGGGAGAAACACCACCAATTTTTGCACAAGTGGCTGGATCAAAACTTGTTTATGTAGTCGGTACACAAAGAAACAAAAGGACAGGTACAAGTAGTGTTATTGCCGTTCCGCCGGAGTCTCCCCTTCAGAAGTTTGAAGATATCAAGGGTCAAGAAGTTTACTTTCAAAAAGGCTCGGCATCGCACTACTTTATTATCAGAGCATTGCAATCAATCGGCTTGACCCTCAAAGATATTAAAATCAGAAGTTTGCCGACTATCGAGGCGCGGGCTGCTTTTCTCGAAGGTAAAATTCCAGTTTGGATGACGGGAGATCCACACTATGCGATCGCTCAAAAAATGGGTCGAATTCGAGTGCTTAAAGATTCGGTTGGGCTAGATTCTCCTGGCGCTTATTATATTGCTGACAGAAAGTTTGCCGAGGAAAATCTTGGCTTGCTAAAAATTATCATTGAGGAGCTTAATAAGCTCGACAAATGGGCAGAGGCAAATCGAGGTGAAGTTGCCAATTTGATGATAACAGAACAAAAGCTCGATCCAGATGTGGTAGAAATAGCGATGTCTCGGCGCACTTTTGTAGGACGCAGAGGACTTAGCCCTGCACTCATTAAAGAACAACAACGTGTGGCAGATTTGTTTTTTGACGAGGGTGTAATACCAAAAAAAATCAACATTCAGGAAGCGTTACTCCCGCCTGATGTTTATGCTGCAATCACACCACAAGAAATTATGGTTTAGTGGAGTACTTCTAAAAGTCTCTAATGCCATCGGACGGCTTATCCAGTCGTCTATTTTTATCTGGTAGAAAAGTTAAAATGATGCTAAGAGATCGACTTTAATGACGAAAAAAGCTAGACAATCTAAATCTTTTCAACGTGCTCCTGATGCACCAGATTTGCCATCAACTCCATTCAGGTTCATTTTGTATTTCGTGAACCAGTTTCGCTGGTGGTATGTGTTAATGGTGATCCTGGAGGTAATACACGCAACCTGTGGCATCATGTTGCCTTATGCTATTGGCGAGATTATCCGGGGCGTGGCGCGATCGACAGGCGACAGCAAGCCCATTTTTGATGCCATGAAGCAACCCTTGATGTTGTTCATCGGCTTGAGTGTGGGTGAAGTGGTATTTGGGCGCTCGGCTGGACTCTTACAAACGATTCTACATCCAATCCACCGACAGCATATTGTGCGATCGCTATATGCCTATTTACAACACCATTCGCATCGCTACTTAAGCAGCAGTTTTTCCGGGGCATTGGCACATCGGATTAGCGAAACTTCTCTGGGTGTTACCCAAACGATGCAAATGATGATTACTGAATTTATGCCAGTAATTGTTGTGTATTCCGTCGCCACGTCAATACTGTATCGCGCCTATCCTCCACTGGCTGCACTCGTGGGAATATGGGCAGTTCTCTTCATCAGTATTTCGTTCTGGCTGGCAACTCGCTGCCGATTTTACTCCCGGAAAGCCGCAGCCGCCAGAAGTGAGACAACTGGTATCATTGTAGATACAGTCACAAATCTCACTAGTAGCCGACTATTTGCTCGCTTCGGTTTTGAACGACGCTATTTGAATGAGCAATTAAGGCACGAACTCAAACACGTGAGAGAGTCCAACTGGTACTCGGAGCGCATTCGCTGGTTTCAGTTCATCTCAGCAGCTATTCTGAAAATCAGCACCCTGTATTACTCGCTCTCTCTTTGGAGTGAAGGAAAGATCGCTACTGCTGACTTTGTTGTAGCAACCAGCTTATCACTGTTGATCATCAGTGAAGCCCGGAATTTGAGCCGCCGCTTTCTGGAATTTTTTGAACATGTTGGTAATGTCGCCAATGGTGTTTTTACCATCGTTCAACCCCACGAATTGGTCGATCGCGAGAAAGCGATCGCCCACTCAATCACTCAAGGTAAGATTGAGTTTCGGCGGGTGAATTTCAACTACACAGATGAGAAGAAAGTTTTCACCAACCTTTCTGTCACCATCCAAGCGGGACAGCGTGTCGGATTGGTGGGCTTGTCCGGTTCTGGAAAATCCACCTTTGTCAATCTGATTCTGCGTTTATTCGACCCACAATCTGGACAGATTATCATTGATGGGGTCGATATTCGAGATATGACTCAGGATGCGCTACACGCTCAGATCAGCCTGATTCCCCAAGATCCGTCTCTGTTTCATCGCACTTTACTAGAAAACATTCGTTACGGACGCTTGGATGCAACCGATGAGGAAGTGATCGAGGCTTCACGAAAGGCTCATGCTCACGATTTCATCGTCCAAAGTAAAGATGGTTACAATTCTCTAGTGGGTGAACGTGGTGTCAAGTTGTCTGGAGGGCAGAGACAGCGCATTGTAATTGCACGGGTAATCCTCAAAGATGCGCCGATTCTGATCTTAGATGAAGCCACCTCTAGCCTCGATTCAATCACCGAAAAAGCGATCCAGGATACCCTCGACTTAGCAATGAATGGGAAAACGGTCATTGTGGTAGCTCATCGACTATCTACCATTGTCCATCTAGATAGAATTTTGGTGTTCGACAAAGGTCGGATTATCGAAGATGGTTCTCACACCAAACTGCTAGCACTCGGCGGCGCTTACTACAGATTATGGAAAATGCAAGCAGGTGGATTTCTACCGGAAAATCTCGACGAGATTCGCACTGGCACAGATAACGTCGAAGAGGGAATGATCGCTTGACATTTGCCGCTACTTGAGGTTTATTTGCAAATTCAATTCAAGAATTGTCCGGGAAAGAGTCCACAAAACTAAAGTAATGTAATTGAAGTAGTGGCGTGTCAAGACTAAATCTGTGCATTAGTAAACTCTTGTGGGATGGGCTTCTAGCCCGTCCTAATTGGCGGGCAAGATGCCCGCCCCACAAGAAAATCTATTGCAACATTTTAGCCTTGACACGCTACGACTGGCGCGGCAAGGCTAAATATGTGCATTAAGAAAAAAGCAGAAAACATTGATTTATCTCAATTTTCTCAAAAATCTATTGCAACATTTTAGCCTTGCCACGCCACTACTATTGTTATTCTCTACATCCTCAAAATCGGTTTGAATGTCTATTGTAAGTCTACCGATGCAGGTGACGGGGGAACTTTACCACCAGTGAAATAAAATACAGGTGCGATCGCTTCCTTAAGAGGAGCAATGCGAAAAAGTGAGATTATCGTGAAATGAGCAGGGAAGCAAAGAGAAATTTTGAGTAATTTTTACGACTGGTATAGGCGTCAATACACTTATTTATTTCCTCTCCCTATCTCAAAACCCCAAAACGCGATCGCATTTATAATTGAATTACTGTCTTAGTCACAGCCTCAGTTGAGAGTAATACCAATTCTTTATGAAGCTGCATATAATTCGATCCCCCCTAGCCCCCCTTAATAAGGGGGGAACCGGAAAAACATCTATTAAAGTCCCCCTTTTTAAGGGGGATTTAGGGGGATCAAGATATGTGCAACTTCACATTAAATTGGTATAAGAAAGATAAGTTATAAACATATATTTGCAATAAAAGAGGTCTAAAAATGAAAAGTGAACAGGAACGCGAACAATTAATTAAAGAGATTAACATCCTGTTAAATCAAGCTTATGATAGTACTTTAGATGAGATTTACGCACTACTTCAAAGAATAGAAGAAGAAGAAGAAGAAGATTTAAAAGCCTACGAAAAAGCGAAAAAAGAAGCTAATCTTGATAATTCATTGTTATGGGAAGAAGCTAAAAAAGAACTAAAAACAGGAATCCAAAAGGAAGTTGCGTGAGTTATAAAGTTGAAACATTGAGGGGTGCATTGAAGCAACTTAAAAAAATACCGTCATAACTTCAAGAAAGTATACAAATTAAAATTGATGATTTAGCTACAGAACCACGTCCGAATGGGGTCAAAAAGCTAAAAGGGAAAGAAAATGCTTATAGAATTAGAATAGGTGACTATCGCATTATCTATGATATTTTCGACGATCTTCTAGTGGTGAATGTTGTGGAAGTCGGACATCGTAAAAATATTTATAAAGATGAAAGTTGAGAAGCAAGAAAAACTTAGAGCGATCGCACCTCCACAAACCTAAATGCGATCGCACTTCCACAAACACAAATGCAATCGCCCATATCCCCCTACTCCGGTAAACCCTCTAAAATCTCCCGTGCCACCTTAGCCCAATATTCATCTTGATACTCAACATATATCTCCAACGCTGTCTGCAAATTAGCCCTAGCCTCTGCATAGTTTTCCTCTGCTTGTGCAAGCGTTCCTAAACAATGAAGCGTGAGAGCTTGCGAATAGCGATCGCCAAATTCGATTTTGATTTCCAGGGCTTGTTGATAATAATCTCGTGACTGGTCGTATTCTCGCAACTCTTGGGCAACCCTCCCCAACTGGTGGTAAGTCCCAGCACACTCATAGCGATCGCCAGATTCGATAAATATTTCCAGGGCTTGTTGATAATAATCCCGTGCTTGGTCGTATTCCCGCAACTCTTGGGCAACCATTCCCAAGTTGTGGTAAGTGGTAGCACTCGAATAGCGATCGCCAAATTCGATTTTGATTTCTAGGGCTTGTTGATAATAATCCCGTGCCTGGTCATATTCCCGCAACAGTTGGGCAACCCTTCCCAACTGGTGGTAAGTGCTAGCACTCGAATAGCGATCGCCAAATTCGATAAATATTTCCAGAGCTTGTTGATAATAATCCCGTGCCTGGTTGTATTCCCGCAACTCTTGGGCAACGATTCCCAAGTTGTGGTAAATCCTAGCACTCGAATAGCGATTGCCAAATTCGATTTTGATTTCCAGGGCTTGTTGATAATAATCGTGTGCCTGGTGGAACTGTCGCATATCCAGAGAGACATTACCTAAATAAAACAAGGAATTGGTAACAGCAGGACGATTTTTCTGCTTTTTGGCAATATCTAAAGCTTGTTGATGATAGCTGTTTGCACTTTCAAACTGTCGTTGCTGCTGATAGCTTTTACCTAACTGATTGATAACTTCGATTTCTAAAGAATAATCAGGAAATTGCTTGGCAATTTTCCCAGCTTTTTCTAAATATTCTCTAGCTTTGATTGGTTTGTGCTGGCTTAAATATGCTTTGCCCAATTCATTTAAAATATTACAGCAATTGCGGAGATGTTCTGGGCGGGGTATTTCTCCAGTTGGATGATATTCCATCAACAGCCCATGTAATAAATCGATACGTTCTTGTTGTTCTGGTGTTGGTAAGTGTTCTATATTTATGTCTGTATTCAGAGTATTGGCAATTGCCCTATCTCTAATTAATTCTGTAGTTCTAAAGCGAAATAAACCTGATTTCCAAGCCCAAAAATCAGGTGCAAATTTTGTTAACCGCGAAATTGCATAATCTGGCAAGATAAATAAAAGCGGATGAGGTACGGTTTTTCGATAGGAATCGCGGACGAAGTTTAAATCCTGTAAAACTGAGGGATAATCTCCAAAAACACCAATCGATTTTTCTAAATTCCGAATTAATAAAACAAGTTTTTTATTTGTTTGTTTAGTAATTTTGGCTAATTCTTTCACCAATTCATCCCGCAGAAATCGTAAATTCCCATCAGGAAAATCTAAAACCACAAATTGGATTTCTTCACATTGAGGATTCTGTTTCAATCCAGCAATTAATAAGTCTATATCGGGCGAAAAGTTAATTTCAATAAAACCTAACGTAAATTTTTCTGCAAAATCTACAAATGTCACTAATTCAGCAAATTCATCTTGATTATAGGCAATAAATTTACCTATTTCGGCTTGAAGTTCACTGTTTTTGTGCTGATTGGAGAGCTTCTTGGAAGAACTCATTTCGCTTCACCACTGGATTTGGATAATTCCACCGTTTATCACCGTTATATTCCAACACGGAAGTATTAAATAACATTAATTGTCCAATTTCATCTTTACTGACATTTTTAGTTAAGCAAACCTGAGCCAAATGAGGGTAATGTTCTTCAGGAATAAACCGCTCAAAACTAAATTGTTGCTGTTTAACTGCATACTCTATATCTTCGGAGATAATTTTTGCGTGTTTTTTGGCACTCGCTGTTTGACATGCAGAGCGCATCATTTGCATTAACTGACGCACATGGCCACCACTTGCTTTTGCTAGTTCTAATAATTGATTACGGCTCTCAAAAATTGCATCAATATCAACCCGCTTTTCAATTACACTTGCCATCGCATCTAAGCCCATCTGATTATAATTTAGATCGCATTTATGCCGTTCAAATTCATAGATATTAATCATCGGCACAATATGAGGATTACCATCAAAGTTAAAAATGCTTAACCGAGTAGTATTGAAAGCTATGCTTTGTCTCCCCTTTCCTTGGTATCAGCACTCGTAACTCGCTTAACCCTGAAAACTAGTTGCCAAAATTGAAGGGTTTGCAACAATTGCTCTTTCATGTATAAGAAAGGCTTAAGTATTTCCAGGAAATGTATAAACAGTTGCTGCAAAAGCTTCATACTTTGCAACAATTGCTCTTTCATGTATAATAAACGTTTAAGTATTTCCAAAAAATGTATAAGCAATTGCTGCAAAGGCTTCATGCTTTGCAAGAATTGCTCCTTCATGTATAAGAAACGTTTAAATCATTGCAGCAATCGTTGTAATTAACTTATGAGTTGCTCTATAGTGCGTAGGCGTAGCCCGTTGTAGACATCGCAAACCGTCTCCATGAGCATAGCTTGGCGCGGACAGCATCAATTCTCGCTAATAACTGCTGTAAGTCAACCTGGTAGAGAAACAGAAAGTGCGATCGCAATCAGCTTAAAAATATTGAATTTACGTTAACAGTGTTGTTGTTTTTTGAACAGTGACAACAGCAAACATACGATTCCCATTACTACCAACGACACTGAAGAAGTAGGTTCTGGGACAGGCTGAGAGTTCTGCACAGGCTGATAATTGATGAAATTTCCTTGAATTGGACTGAGTGATGCCAAAAGTTGCTCAATATCGCTAGATATATTAGTGTCATTACCAACACTTTTAGAAGAGATGAGGCGGTTAAACGTTTGGCTACTCGATTCATCAAAATCTCCTGTGAACCCAAGAAAATTTTGACCTATTTTACCTATAAGAGAGTCAATCAGATTGTTAACATCAGTTTTTATCCCTAGTGGGGATAACTTTAAACTGCTGAGATTATTGACGTTTCCAATCGTTGTGTTATCAGTCTTTGTTAACCAATTGCCATTACCAATAATTTCATTTCCATTGGTAAAAACCCAGTTACCATTACCAATAATTGTGTTATCAGTACCAAAATCCCAATTGCCGTTTCCAATGGTTGCGTTGTCACTGCCGAAGTGCCAATTTCCATTACCTAGTGTTGCATTATTACTGCCGTTGTCCCAATCCCAGTTGCCATTGCCAAGGGTTGTGTTACTCTTTCCAAATAGCCAGTTGCCATTACCGATGGTTGTGTTGTCATTATTAAAGTTCCAGTTCCCGTTGCCAATGGTTGCACTGTCACTACCATAATCTGAGTTAAAATTACCAATAGTTGCGTTATTATTACCAAAATTCTTGTTACCTTTCCCAACCGGTGCGTTGCTCTGATTAAAGGTTTGGCTACCTGAATTAGATGTATTGCCAGTGTTACTAAAAGGTATATTGTTACCAAGGACTTCTTTCAAGGGATCGAAAGGCGATTGTTGAAGCAGACTTCCACCACCTGGAATCGCATTACCACCACCTGCGATCGCATTACCATCGCCGACAAACGGGTTATTACCGCCTGCAAATGGGTTACTTCCTCCTGGAATCGCATTACCGTTACCTGCCAAAGGGTTAGTAGCCCCACTTGGAATCGGATAACCACTGTTTGCAAAAGGATTACTACCTCCTGCTAATGTGTTGTCAATACCCTTGAAATAGTTATCACCCAGAACTAACTTTAATCGCTCAAAGATTAATTTCTGAAGCCCACTGCCACCATCGCCTGCAAACGGGTTAATACCGCCACCTGGAATCGGATTGTTACCGTTACCTAATAACAGATTGCTACCACCCGTCAACAGGCTGCCTTTAGCAGCAGACAAACTGTCATTGGCAGCAAAGGAATTACCGCTATATAGGTTGCTAGCGCCACCTGCACTTAATGGATTAAATCCACCATTTATGGGATTGACAGCAGACGCTTCCATTGGCACTAATTCTCCTATTTTTAGTTAAAAAATTATGGAGTCTTCAGTACTTCTTATACCAATTATGAATTTGCTAAACCCAAAATCTCTCTAAAATAAAGGCTTTAATAATCTTACCGTCAAACTAACAGAAGATATTGCCTAAACCTTTACCTGAGAAGAGTTTCGAGCGTAAAATAGCAAACTAGTACAATAAGGCAGAATGCACATCAGCGATAATACACGCTTTTCTGGTTTATCGAATAATATGTTTATTTGCGCCAAGCTGTACTAGCATACTATGTACTGAAGAACTCATCATTGTTCTCTTCTATTTACCAGCTGATTTTCGCAAATATTGTATTAAGCGAAGGGGTTTTGTCCACCAGTAGGAAATGGTGAGGTTTGTCCACCAGTAGGAAATGGTGAGGTTTGTCCATCAGTAGGAAATGGCGAGGTTTGTCCACCAGTAGGAAATGGCGAGGTTTGTCCACCAGTAGGAAATGGCGAAGTTTGTCCACCACCCACTTCCTTGTCAAGCTTTGAGTTAACTAGCTTGTCAATAGTAGCCCTCAAAGTGAACCCGTCCGGTATTTCAGTTGTGCTAATACCATAGGTCTGGCTGTTACTACCAGTCAAAGGGTCGTAGCCACTACCTTGGTTTCCGCCACCTGTGGATGGGATACCGCCGGATGGAATACCGCCACCTGTGGATGGGCTACCACCGCCTTTGGATGGGTTGACACCGCCTGCAAAGATATTCCAGAAGTTGTCGCCAGCGAAAGGATTACCACCATAGGCTAAATCAGGCTTACTGCCGCCACCGCCAGCAGCAGCACCGCCACCAAATGGGTTACTGCCACTTTCTCCATTACCAACACCACTGAATAGATTTTTGACGCCTTCTTTACCGACAACTTCTTCCAAGCGACCGAAGGGTGATTGGCTAATCGAATTGTTCCCACTAGTAGAGGAGTTACTGCTACTGCTATTACTCAAATCTTCTGCCATTAGGATTAATCCTCTTATTGTTTTGATGAAAATTTTGCTAGATCGCAATATAAAATAGACAAAAATTAAGTGTGGTTTATAACTTTATTTTTGTTTTTTTATTAGCAAAACTAGTTGGTAGCTATTAGATTATTTAGTTATCTTTAGTTAAGTGGAGATAATCTATTTCTAATCACTGCTACTCACACTTACAATGTATATAATTTGATTTTGAAGGACAATGAAAAATATTTTGATGTGTTGATCAAATTTGTAGATATTTGTAAATAATAATTTAAAAAAATTAACTAAAATATTTGGATAATAAAATTAAATTTTGGTTAAATATTATATTGCAATGAATAATCTTTTGATAAATTTACCAAATTTTTAGATATTTAATTTATCTGCATTTATCCTGGGTTATAAGCTGCTGTACCTTTAATTTGCATAAAATGGAAATTGGATAAGTATTGCATTT
>NZ_CAWUDN010000136.1:0-17566 GCF_963920915.1 Nostoc sp. PCC 9305 | reverse complement strand
GATTTTGTTCAGACCAGTTTTTGCCATCAAAACTGGCATAGTAGATTTTTTCCTTATCAGCACCTACTCCACGCCAAGCCATGTAAAGTTTGTCTTGATGGGCTGTTAATGCTGGACTACTATTTTGACTGATTCCAAAACGTACTCCAGAGTTAGAATTAAATACTTCTAACCCTGAGAAAAAAGTTGGAGCAGCTGAAGTTGCTCGAACGGCTTGCCACACATAATAATCATCCCAATGATTAATAGCTGCTTCTTTGTTATTAAAACGATATACTTCGTCATTCTCAATATCATAGCTATATACTGTTACGTCGCACTCTGTTGATAATTGCGATAATTTTATATCGGAACCAAATTTATCCTGAAAAAAAACTTCGATGTTTTGACCCGAATATTGGGGAGTGAACACTCCTGAACCATGCTTTCCAGCTAATTGGTTAACTCCCGGAATGTTGGATATAAAGTTATCTCTAACCCAACTCAAAAACTTTTCACCGTCAGAGTCGCCGTTTGTTTTAAAAATATTATGGGCATCGTTGACGTAAAATTTTAATAAATCTTGTGCGCTATATATCTGACCTGTCAGTGGATTTTTGGAATTTAAGCCTAAGGCTATTAATCCCCCTGTTGATGTTCCTCCAATTACATCAAATAAACTATGAATAGGAGAGCCTGTTTTTTCTTCTATATATTTAAGGATCGACAAAGGAAGAATACCCCGAATACCTCCTCCATCAATTGATAAGATCCGAACAACTTGTTTAGAATTTGACATTTTTGTTTATTTTGTTGCTTTTAGCTTTTAAGTAAATAGTTTATATCTAGCAAATTGCTTGCTGGTTCAGTATTTTTACTGAATCCAAAGTAATTACACATTTTTTTTATAAATGATGGTGTGTTTTCTACTGGTTTCGATTTCTGGTTCAGGCGCTTCCAAAACATCGGTGTTTATATGCACAATAATCTAGCTACTTCAGTTTCGGCTTTATTACCACTTTGAGCATCATCCGCTCTTTTGATCACGTGCTCCCCATTGCGATATCGGTAGTATGAGCCTACTAATCCTCTTCACGAGAGCAACATGCCCACGAAAGAAGTACTGAATAACAGTGCTGTCCCCATAAGAACAACCACTGCAAAAGCTTATGTAAATACTGGAACTCTGAAAACAGAGGATACTATGAGCCGATCGCAATTTGCAGAGATCGCAAGCAGTTCTACATCGCAAATGCGTGTATATTGTGGAGGTATGTGAGAAACCGCCAATGAGTATAAAAACCAAATTTACTTACATATACATCGAAACTATTGTTAAAATCCAAATAATTTTAAGTTAATATTCATACCTAACTCCTATGAGAGAAACTGTCCTAGAGGTTCGCAATCTCCAAGTTGAATTTCCCGGTGATGGCAATGTCGTCAGAGCTTTGGATGGTATTTCCTTTGGGCTGAATCGAGGTGAAACTCTAGGAATAGTAGGAGAATCGGGAAGCGGTAAGTCGGTGACAGCCCTAGCTGTGATGGGTTTGTTGCAGACTCCCGGTATAGTTACTGGCGGTGAAATCTGGTTTCGTCCGCAGGAGAATGGCAACCCCATCGATTTGGTAAAATTGCCTCCTGAGCAAATGCAGTTACATCGGGGTGGCGATATCGCCATGATTTTTCAAGAACCGATGAGTTCGCTCAATCCAGTTTATAACATTGGGTTTCAGCTAACAGAAGCAATTGTGCGACATCAAAATGTCTCAGCCGCCCAAGCACGACAAATTGCGATCGCAGGTCTCCAAGAGGTTAAACTTCTACCTAGTGATGAGGAGATCCAACAGCAGTATACCGAAACTTCATCGAAACTAGAACCATCAAAGTTGGCACAGTTGGTTAAAGAACACAAAGAAGCCATGCTGGAACGCTACCCCCATGAACTTTCTGGGGGTCAGTTGCAACGAGTAATGATTGCAATGGCCATTTCTTGCAACCCATTAATTTTAATTGCCGATGAACCAACCACAGCCTTGGATGTGACGGTGCAAGCGACTATTTTGGACTTGTTGCGAGAATTGCAGCAAAGCCGTGACATGGCAATGATTTTCATCACCCACGACTTGGGGCTAATTTCAGAAATTGCTGACGAAGTAGCGGTGATGTATAAAGGCAAAGTTGTCGAATCTGGTACTTCTCGGCAAATTTTTAGCACTCCCCAGCATCCATATACTAAAGGTTTGATAGCCTGTCGCCCCACACTCAACCGCCGTCCCCAAAAATTACTCACGGTTTCTGACTATATGAGTGCAGAAGAGACAGCGACGGGACAAGTAGTAATTCAGGCGAAAGAACCCGCACAACCCATAGAAGTCACCACCGAAGAGATTGCTGCAAGATTGGCAAACTTTAATGAAAAGGAACCCCTGCTGCAAATCCGCAACCTGAAAGTTGGTTTTCCGGTGCGCGGGGTGTTTGGTGGGACAAAACGCTACAATATGGCAGTTAATGGCGTTTCTTTTGATGTCAAGCCAGGGGAAACACTAGGTTTGGTAGGAGAATCTGGTTGCGGCAAGACCACCCTTGGTAGAACCTTGCTGCGATTAATTGAACCGATGAGTGGTCAGATTATCTTTGAGAAACAAGATATTACTAGCCTCAAAGGAGAAGCGTTGCAAAAACTGCGGCGAGAAATGCAAATAGTCTTTCAAAACCCTTTCAGTTCCCTCGACCCCCGGATGAAGGTTGGCGATGCGGTGATGGAACCATTGTTAATTCACGCTGTTGGCAAAAGCAAGCAACAACGACGCCAGCGAGTAGTCGAACTCTTAGAACGGGTGGGGTTGAGTGCAGATGCGATTAACCGCTATCCTCATCAGTTTTCTGGCGGTCAACGCCAACGGATTTGCATAGCCCGTTCTTTGGCATTGAATCCTAAGTTTATCATCTGCGATGAATCAGTTTCAGCGCTGGATGTTTCCGTACAGGCGCAGGTATTAAATCTTCTTAAAGAGTTACAGTCAGACTTTCAGCTTACTTATATTTTTATTTCTCACGATTTAAGTGTGGTTAAATTTATGAGCGATCGCATTTTAGTCATGAATCGCGGTCAAATTGTTGAAGAAGGTACAGCCGAAAGCATTTACCAAGAACCCAAAGAAGAATACACGCAAAAATTAATTGCTGCGATTCCTACTGGTAGTGCTGAACGGGTGCGAAGTCGTCATTTGAAGGCTTTATAGAAATAGAATTCAGGAGTCAGGAGTCAGGAGTCAGAATGGGCTAAACCTTAGCTATCCGCTAATAGCATGAATTATATACGAGTGGCGGATAGCGGAGCAGTAGCAAGTCCGCGTTAGCGAGTATTCAAGCGTCACGTCTAAATCAGCGACTTCCAAAAAATAAATTATCCAATCTTGTGGGGTGGACATCTTGTCCGCCTTTGACTACGGGCGGGCGAGACGCCCACCCCACAATAAGTATGAGTGTTTTTTATTTGGAAGTTCCTAAACGGCGTTTTTGCACCCATACTAAATACGCAGGTTTAGTTGTCTTGATTCTGAATTCTGACTCCTGACTTCGGAATTATTTTTCAACAAATATTTGTACAAACAAAGTTAATTATATCTGCAAGTCCAGACTGAGTTTTTAAATTAGTAAAAATAAAAGGTTTATCACCGCGCATTTTTTTAGCATCTCGTTCCATCACACTTAAATCTGCACCAACGTAGGGTGCTAAATCAGTTTTGTTAATCACCAACAAATCAGATTTGGTAATGCCAGGGCCACCTTTGCGGGGAATTTTATCACCAGCCGCAACATCAATGACGTAAATCGTTAAATCCACTAATTCTGGACTAAAAGTAGCAGCCAAATTATCGCCGCCACTTTCCAAAAAGACTAAATCTAAATCGATAAAACGTTCCTCTAACTGTTCAATTGCCGCCAAATTCATCGAAGCATCTTCGCGGATAGCAGTGTGAGGACAACCACCAGTCTCTACACCCAAAATGCGATCGCTTGCCAAAGCCTGAGAACGCACCAAAAACTGAGCATCCTCTTGAGTATAAATATCATTTGTCACTACCGCAATCTGATACTGCTCGCGCAACCCCTTACACAAACCATCCACCAAAGCCGTCTTCCCCGAACCCACCGGGCCAGCAACTCCCACTCGAAATGCATTCATTTTTATTTGTCCTTTGTAATAATTACGAATTACGAATTACGAATTACGAATTATTTTGACTAACTCCTAAACAACCTTGTATACTGAGTTTCATGTTGCATACTCGCTAGCGACAAACCCCAACTACAACAGGCGAGTTGATCGTCCTCCAACCCTAGAATTTCTAACGCCGCAGTGCTAAATAATGGTTGTAAATCTAGCAATAACCCTTGTCCTGCTGTTTGTCCAAGAGGGATAAGTTTTACGCCAGCAGTAATCAAATTACTTGCCCAACTATGCAGATATCCCAGTAATGCGGCTTGGATACTGATTTGCCAATGGGCAACGGCAATGCCAAAAGCGATCGCATAATTGCAAGGATTACCTACAGCATTGGCAATAGGCATAATCTGCGGTTCTAGTTTACCAAGTAATTGGATGAGCGATCGCCCCATCTGCCAACTAGAGGCGCGTAATTCTTCTGTTTCCCTAGCAGCGGATAACCACAGATTCCAACGACATAGGGACTCAATATCACCTATTTTTACAGTTTGCTGCGATCGTACCATCACCGCCGCCTCTAACCGAATTGCCCCGTAGAGCAACTCTGCTTTTAACCAATCTTTGAGATGTGTGTGGTTAGCGATCGTACCATTTTCTACCAGCATTTCCAAACCTTCAGAATAACTATATGCTCCCACAGGCAAAGCGGGGCTAGCCAGCTGCAAAATACTCAAAAGATGACTATCAGTGAGCATGATGCTGTTGTCCATAAGCTCCTAATTCTGGCTGAAACGGTAAAATTTCCTCTTTAACTTCTAACCCCAATTGTTCCAACATCGTGCGTAAAACCGAATCTGAAGACAAGCGTAAATAAGTCGGAGTAATTTCTACAGGTACATGGCGATTTCCTAGATGGTATGTCGCTCGTAATAATAAAAGTGGTGTTTGGGCAAAGGCAGTCATAACTAATTCTGGTTTAGCAGTAATTCTGATTAAACTGCTATGGGTTTCTTCTTGCAGAATATCGCCATCGTGTAAAACGGTTCCTCTGGGTAAATGTAAAAACACAACTTTACCATCTTCAGTTTCAAAGCGATGACGACTGCGCGTGCGTTCTTCTGCTGTTAGCGCCAGAGTAAAAGTAACAGCGGCATTGTAATTAGGTGGCTTAAGTTGGGTAAATGTCAGCATACAGAATTTCGCTTGATTTTCCGCTTTTCATTATGGTTCTAATTTAAATACAATATCTGCCTTGCCGGAAGAAAAGATAAAATTAAACAATAGATGAAAATATTGATTCCAAATATGATATTGCTCAGAATTTGGATAAAAAGGGCCTAATTTTTTTAGCAGCCCCTTGAATAATATTATTTTGGCATTAATTTGAATAGATTTATGCAAACAAAAAAAGGAGAGTAGTGCTACTCTCCTAACGTAATCTGAGGGAAAACTTTCAGCTTAGTGATTAAAACGGGCTTGACGTTCACGCAATTCACGAGCGCGTCGTTCGCGGGCTTGGCGTTCACGCAATTCACGAGCGCGTCGTTCGCGGGCTTGACGTTCACGCAATTCACGAGCGCGTTGTTCGCGGACTTGACGTTCGTGTTGGACTTTATTGTTATTAAAAGCTACAGTATTACTACGATTAAAATGCTCATGCTCAGATTTAAATTCAGCAGCATTAGCATTTTGAGAAAGAGCAGCACTTGAAGCAACTGCTAATAAGCCTCCAAGAAGAATAGATTTAAAACGGTTCATATATCCTTTAATCTCCGTTGCATTGTTTTGTATATTCTCAATATAATTGGAATAATCAGGCACTCGCTTGTATCTAAAGTCACCTTTAAATAGTTACTTTAGTCCCTATACTAAGATTTACAGCAGAATACAGAATTTAGGAGTCACGAGTCAGAATTCAGTTGGGTATTTTGTACGATACTTCGGCTATGCGATAGTTGAGCGCAGGAATGCACTGAGCTTGTCGAAGCGTCGAAACTCAGTGCATCGCTGGTGGATAAATAACCAAAGGTCAGCTAATAGGTAATGTAAACCAAAAGGTTGCCCCTGTATTCAATGCACTATTAACACCGATTTCGCCGCCGTGAGCATGGATAATTTGCTTACACAGATACAACCCTAATCCCAAACTTACAGAATTGCCGATACTTCTACCCCGAAAGTAAAGGTCAAAAAGCCGATCGCTTTGTTGTTGACTAATTCCTACACCATTATCAGTAACAGTACAATAAATCATGTCATCCTGACAGGTAGCATTGATTGTCAAAAGCAATTCTGGGGGATTATGTTTGAGGGCGTTGACGATTAAGTTAGAAAAAACTCGCCATAGTTGCGTGGGATCTGCATTCACTAATGGCAAATCTGCGGATACCAAATTTGTGAGCTTGGCTTGATTTTGTGCTAATAATGGCTCTAAATCTGCGATCGCAGCTTCGACAACTGCCAGTAATTGTACGGCTTGACGTTGTAAGACAACACCTTGCACCTCACTGATATGAGTTTCCATCAACGAATTAATTAAGTTAAGTTGCCGATCGCTACTTTGAATCATCCGCTCTAAAATTGAGCGGGAAATCGCAATATTTTCCTCTGAACGGGTCAGCAAATTCTTCAGTACCATTAAAGTACCCAGTACTGGGTTGCGTAAGTCATGAGAAACTGCATGGAAAAATACTCGTAGTTCTTCTTCAGTTTGCTTGCGCTGGGTAATATCTTCAATCAAACCTTCGTAGTAAAGCAGTTTTCCCTGTTCGTCACGGACTGTATAGGCTTTTTCGGAAATCCAGACAATACTCCCGTCTTGGCGATAAATTTGGGACTCGAAATCGGAAACGCTGCCATACTTTTCCATCAGACGCACAAATTCTGTCCGGCGGTTCGGGTCAACGTACAATTGTTCAATGTCAGTGAAATTTGCTGTCACCTCCTGCGCTAAGGAGTAGCCATAAATCCTTGCTAAAGCAGGATTTGCCGTAATGTAATGTCCATCGGGACTGCTTTGAAAAATTCCTTCAACGGCGTTTTCAAAAATGCTGCGATATTTCGCTTCGGCAACCTTGAGTTTTTGGTAGGCAGATTCTAGTTCTTGGCGGGCGAAAAATTCAGAACGTTGCAGGCGATCGTACAGATAAACACCGATGTCACATATAGTACAAAACCAAAAAATGTATAAAATGAACGTTACATTATATATTTCTGGGTGGTCGGGTATTGGTGTTTTTAGCCCAAGTGTCGTATTCACACCAAAATAGTAAATCAGCACACTCACTTGAGTCAGCAAGTGAAGAATCCAGCAGACGGGCATCAACACAGCTTGGCTCAAGAACAATAGCGACCAGCCGATGGTATCGGGTAGTGCGAAACCTCTGATGGTTGCAAACAACTGCGACGCTAAACTAAGTGACCAAGAAGACCCTAAAAATAATAAATCTGGACGATGACGACCTAATTTAGTTTTATGTAAAGCAAAGCAAATAATTATACTTGCAAGCATTGCAACATTAATTACCAGGCGTTGAGTTCTAAGTACTTCTGGGAGCGGCTGCAACTCTGCAAAAGGAAAAAACAGGCCATAAATGTCTCGCAAAGTAAAAGACAACAGACAGATCAGTGCCAGCCATAACCATAAGCGTAATCTTTGCCACAAAAAACGGTTACGCCAAACTCTGTAAAGAGTAATGATTTCATCTGTTGTTGGCGCAGAAAAGGTTTTTCTCCACCAGCTTTGCACTGTTGTAAATGGAGTAGCCATTAGCATCCGAGCAACTTTGCCCATACCTTGAGGGTGTTTCCCTTACTTAATAGACTTCTTGCAGAAGTAGGGAAAAGGGGAAGGGGGAAAGGGTAAAGGTTTTGTATTTCACCCTTACCCTTTAACTTTTTCCCTTTTCCCACAAGAGTGCAAAAAGCACCTTTGCAAGAGGTTTTATATTGCTATAAATAACACCCTCTCATTTTTTGGTGATTTATGGGCGATTTGTTGCGGATGAAGTTGCCAAAGGTAGTGTAAACCAGAAAGTTAATCCACGCTTGCGGTTACTCATAACCCCGATTTCGCCGCCATGCGCCTTAATAACTTTCCGACAAAGATACATTTTTAAGCCAATGCTTGTAGAGCAGCAATCTTGAGGATCGCGGACATGGAGATCGAAGAGGCGATCGCACTCTACTTTACTCATTATCACACCGTCATCTTGAATCTGAGTGCGAATCATTCCGCCCTCAACGGTGGCGCTCAGGGTAAAATTTAATCCTGGCGGATTATTGTGCAAGCTATGTGCGATCAAATTTACCAAAACTTTCTGCAATCGAGTCCCATCTGCCATTACTAACGGTAAGTCTGCGGGAACCAAGTTCTTCAGAGTCGCTTGATTTTGTGTCAGCATGGGTTTCAACTCGGCGAATGTGCCTGCCAGTAGGGTGCTAAATTGCACGGGTTCGAGTTTGATCTCAAGACCCTGTTTTTCACAAGAATTAATTTCTAGCAATGAGTTAATCATCGTCAGTTGGCGATCGTTGCCCTGAATCATTCGCTCAATGATTGAGCGAGATATTGGAATTGAAGATTGGGCACTTGGGATATGGGAAAGAGGCAGAGGGGAAAGACTTGCTGTAATTACTCCCCTGCTCCCCTGCTCCCCTGCTCCCCTGCTCCCCACTCCCTGATTTAACAAATTCTTTAACACCATCAAGTTACCCATCACCGAAGTCCGTAAATCGTGGGCAACTGTGTGCAAAACAACATCTTTGACGCGATGCAATTTTTCAACTTCTTGCATTTTCTGCTCTAACTGTGCTGTTCGTTCTTGGACTTGGTATTCTAAATTAGTGTTGAGTTCTGCTAGCTTTTGGCATATCTGGCTTTGTTGAATCGCGATCGCTAGCTGTTCTGACATCTGCTGTAACAAATCAATTTCTATTGGCTGCCAATAACGCGGCCCTGAGCATTGATTGGCAATTAACGCCCCAAATAATTCATTACCTAGCATAATTGGTACAGCCAAGCTAGCCTTCGTTTGGAATTTTTGACAGTGTGCTTTTACTTTGGGAGATACTGATATTTGCGTTACGTCTTCAACGACACGCACACGATTATCTTTTAATAAGTTTCTTAATTCTTGTAGATAAGCTTCATCTTTAGTAGACCAACCTGAGACTGATGGATATTTAGGATCTACTGATTCGGCAAGAGTCTTGACTCCTAAATTGGCATTATTTAAACCAATGAAAACTCGATCTGTTTGCAGAAATTGCCTGACTTCCGTCACGGTGGTTTGAAGAATTTCCTCTAATTTAAGCGAAGACCGAATTCTTACTAGGGTTTCTGCCAACAAGCGATCGCGTTGGGCACAAAAGCGTAATTGTGCTTCTACTTGTTTGCGTTCTGTAATGTCATGATGCACTGCTAAAATGGCAGGAATACCATTCAAATCAATGACTTCGGCTGACAGCAGCGTTGTAATTATCTCACCAGATTTTTGCCGAAAATCAATTTCTAAGTTACGAGCAACTCCCGTGCTTTGCAACTCTTGCACTAAGTTTAGGCGATCGCGATCCTGTACCCAAAGATTTAACTCAAAAGAAGTTTTACCAATTGCCTCATCTCGCCCATAACCGGAAAGATTCACAAAACTGTCGTTAACTTCGATAAAGCGTCCTTCTTGCAGCGTGCTAATGGTAATTGAATCGGGGCTGCAACTAAAAGCTTTAGCAAATTTTTGGGCAAGATTTTGTAAGGCGACCTCCCCTTGTTTGCGATCTGTGATGTCTCGGACAATTGCTAGTACCTCATCTGTACCACTAACTACCAATCGCGCCTCGTAATCTCTGACTCCCAAAGATGTTCGTAGTTGATATTCACAACTTTGTAAACTTCCAGAATCTAAAGTTTTAGCGATCGCTACTTGGCTAATGGCTGCAACATCACTCGGCAATAACTCTTGCAGATTTTTTCCAACTATTTCTTCTCTCGAAAGAGTGATATTTGCACCTTCACTTTTCAAATCTAGATACTCGCCATCGCGACTGATGCGAAACATCAAATCTGGTATAGCATCCAAAATTGCTTTATATCGTGCCTCACTCTCAAGCAATTTTTCTTGGGCTTGTTTTCGGTCTGTAATATCCATAACCAAGCCATGCCAAAGAAAATCGCCATCTTCTTGTAATTCGGGTTGCGAAGTACCTTGAATCCATTTCAGTTTGCCACTAGGCGTAACAATCCGACCTTCCCAATGCCAAGGTGTAAGAGTAGTACGACAAACAGTAATAGATTCTGTAAAAGCTTGTATATCTTGTGGATGAATCAGTTTACATAACACCTGAAAGTCTGACTGTACAGCTTCTGGTTCTAATTCATACAAATATTTACAACCAGAACTAATATAAGGGATAAATACAGAACCATCCTGCCGTTGCAGAATTTGGAAAATCATCCCCGGTAAATTGGCAGCAACTGTTTCCAACAGAGGGATCTTCTCTGGTAGAAAATCTGGTTTATGCCGTGATTTTATAATTTCATCCACTCTTAGACCCTTTGATATATAAGCAATTGGCATAATATTCAAGGCAATCATAGCCATTGTAAAAGTTTTTTAGCTGTCGGCGAAATCACTAACAGCAAAAAAGTGGCTCTACTTTCAGAGTAGTTCTGGATGCTGCGATCGCATTCACCCAATCGGGTGAACCATTTGTTAAATAGCGAATCAGTTCAGGAGTGCTGATTCACTTTCAGGCAAAGGTTTCAATTCTTTTTTGAACACTAAGTACAGTTTTGCATAAATTCGTAGCTTTTTTAAACGCAAAGAAATGCAAAGAGAATATAAAGATGTAACACTGCTACGTCTCTACAAGGCTTATGGATAATAATTAATTTCTAGAAATGCCTAATAGGTGATGAATTAATAAAAGTTTTTAGTCAGCTAATCGTCATTCAAATAGCATCTCCGTGTCTTTGCGTAAGAGTATTTGCACATCAGCTTATTATCATATCCTTGAAAAACAAACCCTGATTTTGGGAACAATAACGATATATGTGCTGCTAAAAGTCAAACTTTTGACAGCAGTTTTGATTATTGAGAGCATAACCATGACAACAGCAATTTATGAAGTTTATAGCATAAGCGGCTATAAATTAATAGAAACACTCTACCAAGGTTCCAAAACCGTAGTCTATCGAGCCATCCGACTGGTGGATGAACAACCTGTTGTCATTAAAATACTGCAAGTAGAATCTCCTACTTTTAACGAACTGTTGCAGTTTCGTAACCAATATACCATTGCCAAAAATTTCAATATTCCTAGTATCGTTCGTCCCTATAGTCTAGAAGCATATCGCAATAGTTATGCTTTAGTAATGGAAGATTTTGGGGGAATTTCTCTGAGAGAATATACCAAAACTCAATCACTGGAACTTGTGGAATTTTTCACAATCGGTCTGCAACTTAGTCATATTCTCCATGAACTGCACCAAGAACGGGTAATTCACAAAGATATCAAACCGACTAATATTCTAATTAACCCGCAAACCAAACAAGTAAAACTCATCGATTTTAGCATTGCTTCTTTGCTTCCCAGAGAAAACCAAACTACGATCAGTCCCAAGGTTTTAGAGGGAACTTTGGCTTATTTATCTCCCGAACAAACTGGACGGATGAACCGAGGAATAGATTACCGCAGTGACTTTTATTCTTTGGGTGTGACATTTTTTGAACTAATCACAGGACAATTACCCTTTGAGTCAGAAGATTCAATGGAGTTGGTGCATTGTCATATTGCCAAACAGCCACCATCCCTTCGGGAAGTTAAAAGTGAAGAGATTTCGGAAGTGTTGTCAGATATTGTCATGAAATTGATGGCAAAAAATGCTGAAGATCGTTATCAAAATGCTTTAGGGTTAAAACACGATTTAGAAAATTGTCTTTGTCAACTGAACGAAACGGGTAAGATTAAATACTTCCAAATTGGACAACGGGATATTTGCGTAGGCGTAGACCGTCGTAGACATCGCTTCATTATCCCAGAAAAGTTATACGGGAGAGAAACAGGCGTCCGACAACTATTAGAAGCGTTTGAGAGGGTTTCTCTGGGAAAGTGTGAAATCATGTTAATTGCTGGTTCTTCTGGCATTGGTAAAACTGCGGTGGTGAATGAAGTTCATAAACCAATCGTTCGGCAACGCGGTTATTTTATCAAAGGTAAATTTGACCAGTTTAACCGGAATATTCCCTTATCTGCCTTTGTGCAATCCTTGCGTGATTTAATAGTGCAGTTATTAACAGAAACCGATCGACAACTGCAACAATGGAAAAAAAATATCCTGGCAGCATTAAGAGACGATGGACAGATAATCGTTGAAGTGATTCCCGAATTAGAAAAAATTATCGGTAAACAACCCCCGACATCAGAATTATCAGCAGAGGCGGCGCAAAATAGATTTAATTTATTATTTCAAAGTTTTATTCAGCTTTTTACGACAAAAGAACATCCTTTAGTTATTTTTCTGGATGATTTGCAATGGGCAGATTTAGCTTCATTAAAATTGCTTCAATTACTAATGAATGAGTCAAACTCTGGATATTTATTACTAATTTGTGCTTATAGAGATAACGAACTATCACCTGCCCATCCGTTAATGTCAATTTTAGATGAGGTAAGAAAAATAGGCACGACTATTAACTTGATAACTCTGCAACCTTTAAGTCAATTACAATTGAATCAGTTAGTAAGCGATACATTAGGTTGCAAAGAAGAATTAGCATTACCTATTTCGCAATTAGTGTTTCAAAAAACTCAGGGAAATCCATTTTTTGCAACACAATTTATTAAAGCTTTGCACCAAGATGGGTTGATTATCTTCAACTTTGCAGAAGGTTGCTGGCAATGTGATATTGCAAAAATCAATCAGCAATCTTTGACAGATAATGTTTTGGAATTCATGGCATTTCAATTACGGAGGCTGCCAGAATCAACTCAACAGGCTCTAAAATTAGCTGCTTGCATCGGCAATCAGTTTGATTTAGCAACATTGGCGATCGTTTCTGAACAGTTGGAAACCGAAACAGCAGCTTGTTTATGGAATGGTTTACAAGAAGGTTTGATTTTGCCCCAAAGTGAAGTTTATAAGTTTTATGTTGGGCAAGAAGAACAAATATTTACTCAACAAACTTCCCCAAATGCTGGATACAAATTCTTACACGATCGCGTTCAGCAAGCTGCCTACTCGTTGATTCCAGACGACCAAAAGCAAGCCACCCATTACAAAATTGGAATGTTATTGTTACGCAATTCCTCAGATTTGGAACGAGAAGAACGATTATTTGAAATTGTCACTCATTTGAACGCAGCTAGTTCCTTAATCACTGAACCTTCAGAGCGGCAAGAACTGGCACAATTAAATCTGAGCGCAGGACGGAGAGCAAAATCTGCAACTACATACACAGTAGCCGTCGAGTATCTGACCGTGGGAATTAGTTTGCTATCCCATTCTTGCTGGGAAAGCCACTATGACTTGACCCTGACGCTGTATATCGAGGTAACTGAAGCCACCTATCTCAACGCCGATTTTGAGCAGATGGAACAATGGGTGACAATTGTGTTGCAACACGCTAAGACCTTGCTCGACAGCATTCCCATCTACGTCACTAGAATGATGGCAGGAAGATCGCAAGGTCTTCCATTGAAAACGCTGAATATTGGCTTGCAGGTGTTGCAACTGTTGGGTATTGAGTTTCCTCAACAATCAACTGCGGCAGATATTGGACGGGCAGGTGAAGCAACTATGCAGTTATGGGAAGGACGTTCTTCTCTGGATTTGCTCAATTTATCCACTATGAAAGATGCTCACCGCTTGGCAGCGATGAGCATCATGAGCAAAATGATTCCAGCTGCCTATCTTGCAAGACCTGCTTTAATGCCTCTACTGATATTCAAACAAGTAGAATTTTCGATTAAATATGGTAATTGTCCTATTTCTGTCTATGCTTATGCCGACTACGGCATCATCCTCTGTGGTGTGCTTGGTAATCTGGAAGCTGGTTATGAGTTTGGACAATTGGCGTTAAACCTGCTGGAACAGTTGCAGTCCAAAATCTTTAAATGCAGAACCTACTTTATCGTCTACTACTTTATCCGTCATTGGAAAGACTCATTGCGCGAACAACTTGTGCATCTGCAAGAGGGCTACCAAAATGGACTGGAAACTGGAGATTTGGATAGTACAGCATTGAATGCCCAAGCTTACTGTCACTATGCTTATTTTACAGGGCGAGAATTAACTGGGTTGGCGAATGAAATGGCAGCCTATCGCCAAAGCATCTATTCACTCAAGCAAGAATCGCCGCTGCAATATCTGGAGATTGCTTATCAAGCTGTACTCAACTTGCTAGGACATAGCCAATCTCCCGATCGCTTAACGGGAACGATTTATCATGCAGAACAACGATTATCCCTGAATCAGGCAACCCAAGACCGAACTGGATTATTTTATTGGCAAGTTAATCAAACGATTCTCTGGTATTTGTTTGGGCGGTATCAAGAAGCTGCCCAGCAGTCTGCTCAGGCAAAACAGTACTTAGACGCTGGTATCGCCCAATTTGGTGTTGCTCTGTATTTTTTCTACGATTCTTTGATTCATCTGGCAGTTTACAAAGCCGCAACTGAGTCAGAACAGCAACAGATTCTCGCCCAAGTCGAGGCGAATCAAGAGAAGATGCAAAGATGGGCAGCATTTGCTCCCTGTAACCATCAACACCGTTGGGATTTAGTGGAAGCCGAACGGTATGCTATTAGCGATGTCTACGACGGGCTACGCCTACGCGCCGTAGCAATGGACTTTTACGATCGCGCGATCGCTAAAGCCAAGGAAAACGGCTTCCTCCAAGATGAAGCTCTCGCTAACGAACTCGCTGCCAAATTTTACCTTAACTGGGGCAAAGAAAAAGTCGCCCAAGCCTATATGCAGGCAGCTTACTCTGGCTATGCCAGGTGGGGAGCCAAAGCCAAGACAGATGACTTAGAAAAACGTTACCCACAATTGCTGCATCCAATTTCGCAACAGACAGTACCAACAGTAAATCTTTTAGAAGCCTTAGCAACAATTGCTAACCCAATCAACTCATTTACTAGTACCGCGACTTCTTCCGGCGGCAACATCAATAACATACTTGACTTGAGCGCTATCCTCAAAGCGTCGCAAACTCTTTCTGCAACAATTCAACTCGATGAATTTTTACAGCAACTTACCCAAATCATTCTTGAAAATGCTGGTGCTGATAAATGTGCCCTGCTTTTACCTGAAGATGGGAAATGGCAAATACGCGCAATTACTACCCTTGATAGCACTAGCTTAAAATTAGAACCGCTCGAAAATAATCCTAATGTTCCGATTGCGCTGATTCAGTATGTGAAAAATACAGCTAATGTGGTTGTGATTGACGATCTCAAAACTACTTTACCGATAGTTGATGATTATTTAATTCAGCATCAACCCAAGAGTGTGATATGTTTACCAATACTCAATCAGGGACGTTTAGTAGGAATTTTATACTTAGAAAATCATTTAACGAGTGGGGTATTTACCAGCGATCGCATTTTAGTACTGAATTTCCTTTGTACTCAAGCGGCAATTTCTCTAGAAAATGCTCGGCTTTACGCGAATCTTCAGCAAAGCGAAGCCCGTTTTCAGAAAGTTGCCGATAATGTTCCTGGAGCGATTTATCAACTCCATGTGACAGCAGATAATTTGGCTTCTATGCCCTATATTAGTTCTGGCTGCTATAACCTTTACGAAGTGACAGCAGAGGAAATAATCGCCGGCAAGGAAAACCCTCGTTCTCTAGAACATCTCGATGATATTGCTGGTATCGAGCAGGCAATGATGGAATCTGCCCAAAATCTGACACCGTTTGTTCACGAATGGCGACTTATCACGCCATCAGGAACTATGAAATGGGTGCAAGCGGCATCTCGTCCAGAAATGCAAGTGGATGGTGCAATTGTTTGGGATGGTTTAATTTTAGATATTAGCGATCGCAAAGCTGCCGAAGCTATCGTCCAGCAAAAATCTCAACAACTAGAACAAGCAATTGAAGACTTACAAAAAGCCCAATTACAAATTGTCCAAAGCGAAAAAATGTCAGCCCTTGGAAATTTAGTTGCAGGTGTCGCCCACGAAATCAATAACCCAATTGGCTTTATCGCTGGAAATGTCAACGAAGCGAAGTTGGGATTAGAAGATATTATTGAACACTTGCAATTGTACCGTTCTGGCGCATCTACAACAGAAATTGACCAACATGCCCAGAAGATTGAGATTGATTATCTCTTAGAAGACGTACCCAAAATGATTAAATCTATGAACGTGGGGTGCGATCGCATTAAAAATATCAGTACTAGCTTGCGAACTTTCTCGCGGGCAGATAAGGATTACAAAGTTCCCTTTAACATCCATGAAGGTATTGATAGCACTATTTTAATTTTGAAACATCGCCTGAAGGCTAATGAACAACATCCAGCAATTGAAGTCATTACCAACTATGGCAATATTCCCCAAGTAGAATGTTTTCCTGGGCAACTCAATCAGGTCTTTATGAATTTGCTAGCAAATGCCATTGATGCCTTAGAAGAATCAAACCAAGGATACAGCTTTGATGAAATTGAAGCTAATATTAATCGGATTATTATTACAACATCAGTGCATAACGATTCTCACGTTAAGATTCAAATAGCTGATAACGGTATTGGGATGACTGATGATGTCAAAAAACGAATTTTTGAGCATTTATTTACTACTAAACTTGTTGGCAAAGGTACAGGATTAGGATTAGCGATCGCTCGACAAATTATAGTTGAAAAACATGAAGGTACTTTGGTAGTCAATTCTACTTTTGGACAAGGCTCTGAGTTTGAAATAACACTACCAATCGGTCATTGACGTTCTCTAAGTTTGCGTAGCGTGTGCCTTGCGGCTATAAGTAAGCAGACTGGCTAACGCTACCCTATCTATCAGTGGAGAGTATAAAGCAAGCACTACAACTACGAATTACTTTGACAGACTACTAGAATAGATATATTGCTTCCACCCAAACTGATAACATGAATACTACCACCGTCAGTTTACCTCCTACCCTCGAATTAAATATCGACTTAACTGACGAGCAATTTTTTCAGCTTTGTCAAAATAATCGAGACTTAAAGTTTGAGCGGACAGCTTCAGGGGAATTAATTATTATGCCACCTACGGGGAGTAGTACTAGTGACCGTAATGCTGATTTAACTTATCAATTAAGAGCTTGGAGTCGTCAAAATAAACTAGGTAAATCTTTTGACTCTGACTTCTACCTCTGGAGTTTAGACTAAAAGCGATATGAGAGAACGCAAATCAAAAGGAATTAGAGG
>NZ_CAWUDN010000135.1:0-17578 GCF_963920915.1 Nostoc sp. PCC 9305 | reverse complement strand
GGGTTGGTTTACTCACTGCTGCTACTGTACTTCAGAAGACTGATAATCGCTATATCATCAAAGTTGGGGTCTTGCAAAACATAATCTGCTACTGGTTGAGCATTCTCATCCCAACGTCGATTCACCGGATAGCCAACATTTTGCCAGTAGTACCGTAATGCCCAACGAATCGCCTCAGATGAAACTGTAGTATGAACTTCACCTTTCCAATTCAATTTTTGTAATGGAGTTATATTACCTTCATTTTCCCCACGATTATTAGCTGCGGTTCCATAGCTAGTCAAGATATTACCGAATAAATGGAACATTTAAAATTGCCTATTAAATTCATGTTTTGTGTTTTATTAAATAAAAAAGTGTAATTATTCACTATTAGAATCAGAGATTTCCAATATTTCTTTTTCAACCATATTGCTTTTTGGATAACTAGCAAGGGCAATAAAAGTTAAATCTCTGGCAACTTTCCAATCCATTATCCCAGAAGTTAATGGTAGTAATTCTTCCCAGTGTTTTTCTAAAATGGAAAGTTGACCTGCTCTTCCCCAAAACTCCGCAATAAATTTCCGAAAATTTTCAGCATTTGTACAACGTCCTAGTTGCGATAAAATACGTGTGTTTTCTCGTTCAATTTGAGCATATTGACCCTCATTTGTTCGTCCATAAATTTTAGCGTATATTTTCTTCAATGCCTCATGACAAGCTTTAATAAAGAGTTTTTGACTTTCTATATTCCATTCAGAGTTTTGAATCATCTTATAAACTCCATCATTAGAAATGAGTTTCAATAAACTTCCATGTTTAAAGATTGTATATAAATTAGCCCACCAAGGAAAGCCCTTTACTAAGTTATTGGCAATTGTTCCCCTAAAGATATTGCTAATGATAAAATTTTTATTTTTATACTGAATAATTTGGTACTCTGGAAAATAAATCCGACTAAGCTTATAGATAAAATCTATTATTTCAGTCGTTTCTACCACTGCTATTTCTATGCGAGTTTTTTGCTGCTTTGACCAAACTACCGTTCCAAATAATATTACTTGGCATCGTTTTACTTGATCGGGTATAGCCAATTCTATAATTGTTTCGTAAGTAAGATATCTTAACGCAGCGTCTCCTAAGCTAGATACATTGAAATCCTTGTAATCTAAGTTTCTCAAATTCCAGTATTCCTGGGCATAAATTTCTAAGTCAACCACTTCAGGTATAACTAGGGCATATTGTGTATGTTCCGGTTTGGTATGCGATCGCAAAACAAAGTAGTGGCAAGCAACAGGAGCATATAAAAGAGCAAAAGCCAGTTGTGGTTTCTCTTCAAACTTAGTTTCTTTTGTAAAAGCAACATGACGAACTATAGACCCCGGATATAGCCACCCTGCTACACCAATTGATTGTCCAAATAATTGACCTTGTTTATCACACAGTTGTTTAGCAAAATCTTGATGAGCATAGGAAACTGCTTTCTTATACTCGACATCGATTTCTATACCATCAACTATTAATGGCCAGGATTTACCGCCGTTAAATTTCAAAACCTGGTTATGTTGGAGAAACGTTCCTGTTATTCCCAAGTGAATATAAATTTGGGTTTCAATATTGATTGAATGCGTATTTAAGCCTGTCAGCGAAATTAGACCTTCTTCATTAATCTGAAAAGATTGCTTTAGCAGCCAGTCTAAAACTACGAAATCCTGCCCTTGCCATTCAAGGCTAATACTACGAGGAGTCAGCAACCAAGTTAAATTACCAGGCCGTTCCGCAGCTATTGGGTATAGTTTTTCTAGTTGCTTGAGCGTCATCCACAACCCTGCTATGCCAGCACGATGTATCCAAGTTATGCTTGGATCGCCCAAATTTAACTGAATTTTGGGGTTAACAACACTAGCTACTACGGACATCTTATTTATTTCTGGGAAATACTCTCAAACCTATATTGGGTCAAAACCAGCTTTAACTTGCGTTTCCCTTTCTCTTCACAGGCACAAAAACGCCACAGCCCATCTTACGTTTTCCCCCAATGCCATATCTCAGCAATGTTAGCGAATCTTCATTGTTGAGATTAATGATTTCTAATCCAAAACCCACAACCGTAAAGCCCTTGATTTTGATACTTCTACGTTTTGGGCTACCATCAGTATTTTTGGTAATAAAGGCTTTTCCCTGGATACCCAGTTGTTCTAACTGACGCTGTGCGGCTGCTAAAAATGATTCCGGTTCTTGATAACCCTGGATAATCACTATACGCGATCGCAATCTCTCATCTGGCTCAAGCAAATAAATTTCAGGAATTCCCAAGCGAATTGTGTGCTTACCAATTTTCAGCGACTTCCCTGCTAACGGATAGATTAGACTGATTTTGTCCACAGGTAGGCGAATCTGAAGCCTGGAATTATCAGTCAGATGAATCTGACCATCCTCGCTGGGAATACCTGCAATAGTGTGAATACCCAATGTATCTATGTCATGAACTTGGGATTGAAAATGAGCGATCGCAGAATACAACTCATAACCGTGATCCACAGGTATAGTCTTACCAATGATGCTAAAACGTAATTCAACCCAGGGTAACTTAGGCGTTAAAGTTTCTTTTGGGTAGGTTTGGGTTAAAGTTTCTGTTATGGGGGTTTGGGTAGGTAAGCTAAAATAGCTACTCATCTCTTTCACCATATCTTGTTGAACCAAACAGACAAAATCTTAGGCTACTCATTCTTATTTCCTTAGAATACCCGATAGTTTTATATATAAGTTTTTATTAAGCGAAATTAACAATAATAATATTTTGTAATAAAAATGGTTTTAACTATAAAACTGCCAACTAATATTTACCTAAAAAAATTTTCTAGAGAGTTAGCTAGAAAATTTATAATTATAATATGTATGATTCGGTCAATGACTGGGTTTATATCACAGGCTAGCAGGCAATTAGAAAAATATTTATCGGGATTTTTAATACAATTTTGATTAATAGTTTCAAAAAAGTCTTGTCCATAAAAGTTAAAGATAGATTTAGAAAAATCTTTCTCTTTAAATATAAATTTACTACCTGGAAAAAGTGTGATTAATTTTTTATTAACTAAATAATGCTTATATTGGCTGCGAAGCCAAGCTAAACCTTTAAAATCCATATTATTACTAATTAGCCACTCAACTTCCCTGGCTAACACTATTAAGTTTCGTAAAGTTCCTTCTGTATAATTTATTGTGTTCGTATTGAGAATACAATTATCTGGACTTGCAGCATGATAGTGTGTGTTTCGCATTTCGACCATAACTGAGCTATCATATAGAGCTGAATTATGAACAGAGCAAACCATTACACCAGGAATTTGGTGAAACCGATGCCAGTAACCTTCTCCAAATTTTTGCGTATCTTCTTCCATACATATAGGACAAAACTTGAGAAACTTTTTTGCTCTATCGGTAGAATTAAAAGCTACTTTAGCCATCTCTAAGATAGAGCCATTTAGTTTTTTCTTCATTGACTCTCTTACTACCCAAGCTTCCTGTGGAATTAGAAAAGTCGCATAAAAAGGGTATAAACTATGATTTTGAATTATATTTTCTACAGTCTGCTTTGAACGCAAGGGTAAGTTATTAACTAGATAATTTAAGTTACTAGGTAAAATAACTCTACATATTTGTTGAGAATAATATCCAAATAGCTCTATTTCTGTTTGCCTGAAACTTGTGTTACCACTCCTGATATGATACCGAGCTAAACCACTATACAAAAGCTCATCAGGATAAAGTTGTGGAAAAAAACTGAGCATAAGCCTACTCAATATTGATAAAGTCTTGAAGTGGATTTTTAATTATATCTGCTGCTTTTAAGTCTTGATAAGCAGGAATTTTTTTATTCTTGGCATTTTCGACAATTTGCCGAATATCATTACTCTGATATTTTGGCTTTGTTTTGCGTATGTTCGTCTTTGCAGTGCCTTTCTTAACTGGCTCGCCTTGCAAAGCAGAAATATATGCTTCTTTTACCAACGAAGGAATATCTGCATTATCTTCATTAATTGCAAGAACTTTTTCAGCACACTCTTTAGCTACAGAAGGCTCTACATCTAACTTCACAAGTTCAACAATAATATGACGTAGCTTTACTGATTGATTTCCCCTGTTTTGCTGCTTACGTGCTAATCTGCGAACTTCTTCTAAGTCCCTAGATTCAAGCTCAGACAAACACTTGTTTTTGTATTCTATAGCATCAATGGGAGCAATATCTTTGTATTTAATCATCCAATCCTGATCTCCTGACCTTATAGCATCCAGCATTGGTTTGACTAAATATAGTCCGTCTTTCGCTGATTGGTGAATTAGGTCAACAGTAATTTTCTCATCACCTCCGAGCGAAATTGCCCTCCATTGAATCATTTTATAGAGCTTGATAGCAATATCAATAATTCCTTGACACTCGTAGTAGAAAGCTTCGTTAATTTCATCAGAAAAATCAACAGGAGTTTTTGTCCACTGATACTCCCATATTCCCGTGAGGAAGAAATCCCAGTCATCATCTTGAAGCATTCTCTCCCAAATGACACTTCCTTGCCCTGTTCCTCTTCTAGCATTCCGAAAATTACCTTGTAAAATTGGAAAAGCCTCGTTTGTTCCCACTCGAATTACTGGAACTCCGATAGTGTTATCCATTTTGACTAAAAAATTTAATAAATCATCTCTATTCCTTCTTGCGTTCACCAAATTTTGCATTTCATCTATAACCAAAACTCCTAAGTGATGGGTATGAGCAATTTGGGCAACTTGAGCTAACATATAGTCTTCTGAATTACCTCTAGAACCAAATTTCTTGAAGTAGCTAGTTCCAAGAAGCCTGTCAACAGCAAGAAAAATATCAGTACACAAACCTTTCAAAGAGCGGGGACAATCAACTTTCAGCCAAACAATTTGGAAAGTAGTATATTCTGGATGAAGAATGACCTGCGGGTATAAAGACAAAATATTCAGCAGATTAGTTGACTTGCCCATTCCTGATGGACCAATCAGTGTCAGCCCTGATGCAGAGGTAGGAACATAAACATAATTTTCCAATGTTTTACCGCCGCCATCTTTTATAGCATCATAGATTTGCCTTGACCTACGTGTATATTCTGGCTTCAAAATATTTCGAGCTATA
This sequence comes from Nostoc sp. PCC 9305, assembly GCF_963920915.1. NCBI lineage: Bacteria > Bacillati > Cyanobacteriota > Cyanophyceae > Nostocales > Nostocaceae > Nostoc > Nostoc sp. PCC 9305. The sequence continues at coordinate 12,444 of NZ_CAWUDN010000135.1, read as the reverse complement.
TAGCCTTGCATAATTAACACAGCAATTACCTTCTGTAGCTCGATTGTCTTGTTCTGTGGATCAAAATATCTCGATAATCGTTCAATGCAATGAAATCTATACTGTGGCTCTAGCTCCGTCTCTACAGAATCATAATCAGGCACTTCTGTCACTCTTTCAACAAACTCATCTCTTGAAAGGATAGGAGGTAATGCCTGAACTAGGGGATTAATATTATATTCAGCTAACTTATGGTCACTATATTTAGCAATAGCAGCCCAATCACCATTTGGAATTTCAACCCATTCACGCTCATTCTTTCCGTCCACGTTTACGCTCCAGTCGTTTCTGCTTAAGAATATCAAGATGATTAGGTCGCAACGATTTGGGTGGTTTTAAGCTTTCATTGTTCGTCTCTACAGCTTCCGTGCTAGTTGGAGTTTCTGTTTTTGCTAGCTCAAATCCCTCATTTTCACGTCGTTTAGCCTTTTCAAAAGCCCTATTTTCTCTAATACCAGCAACTTTTTTGCTCTTACTTAATGGTTCATCCTGAGCCGCCTCAGTCATGTTTTCTGCTTTACTAACTATATGTTCTATATCTGCTATTAAATCAACTTTTTCTTGTAGTGTTTTGCCTTGAGCTTTCTGCTGTTGTAATTCTTCGTAAGCAAGCATATACTCAATATCATAAAAGTTTTTGTTAATGTATCTACCTTCTGGGTCAATAAGATAACACTTTTCAAAATTTCTACCATCCTCTAATGGGAGGTAAATAAAATTAGGGTTCCTAATATCATAGGAAACTATTAACGATTTCTCTGATTTAGAGAGCATATTGCTTCTAGCTTTTTCAAACCATTGTTCCTTTTGTGCTTGATCGCAGCTATAGTACATATCCTTGCTTCTGAGTTTAATGCCTTTAGCAGTGATGGTGGCTTTTTCAGTTGGCATTAGATTTAATTTGACAATATCTTCAGGAAAGCTTCTAAGTCTACCAGAGCGATTAGCGATACCCCACTTCCATAACTCTCTAGGGATAGGAGGTACATCATCAGCAATCATCGCTTCATCCCTCTCATATTCATTAAGAGGTTTATTATTATGGAAAATAATTAAACGAATAATAATTTCAGCAAATTGGTCTATATCGAGTTTACTATCTAGTCGATAATCTCTTGCGCCTCTTTGTCTAAAATCTGTATCCACATAACCAGGTAAGAAAGGCTTTACATACTCATGAATAATACGAAAGTGCCTTTCGACTAAACCCTTCCAATCTGCTCGGTAAGAAGCTGCATTTTCGATACGAACATAAAGATTAGGGATTAATGGCTCTACAGCCATTCCTGCCAATTCTCCCCTGTCTCCTAAAATTGCATCTGGCATTTGATTACAAGACCATTGTTCTTCAGCAATATCAATGTTATATTCCTGACAAAGCATGACTTTATCTGCGGCTACATTAGTTAAAGCCATCATTGCTCCTATCCAAGATGGCCCCTCTAAACCGACATAAAAACCCGTTATCATTCGACTAAAAACATCAATAATTACGTATATAACTGGTCTGCCAATTATCCAGTTACGATTGTATTTAGAAACTAAATATACATCTCCGACTGTAGCATCAATTTGATATCGAGAACCGGGGCCAATAGTTTCCATCTTAGAGGTTCCCAAAATAGCTCTGTTTTCCAGAGCAAATTTCTTCGCTCCTATTCGAGATGTCAAAGTTTTTGTTACATCATATTGCTCAATTTGATACCAATATTTGAATTGGGTAATTGTAGGTATTTTCTCAGTCGGAGTTAGAATAGATTTTCTAACACCATTATCGTCATATCTGATTCCTTCTTTATAAAACTCCTTTACCATTAACTCGTAGGCAGTTGTGAAAGAGTTTTCCTTTGGATTATTGTAAAATCTGCTAATAGCTATTCTAAAGATTTTCCTATCCTCTTCCGTGACATTGACCCCTTCACCTATTTCTGGATCGTATGAATATTTTTTAGGTCTTCCTCTCTTTTTGCTTGAATCCCCTCTAATTTTACCCTTACCTGATGAATTGATAAAATCAGGTATCAAAGCATTTTTGGTTTTCCCCCTTTGCCAAAATCGTCTCATGTATCCATAAACAGTTTTTTCTACTAATTTATCTTTTTCTCTTCCTTCGTTATACTTTTTAATAACTTGCTTTACCAGAGAACCTCGAATATTCCTATAATATATTGAAGGTTCCTGCACAACTAAAGATGAAATTATTTCCCAAGCTTTATCTCTATACTCTTTATCTCTATCTGTTAAATTTTCCTCACGAATTATTCTTGCCCAAGGGTCTTGTTTCTGCTTAAATGCAAGACCTTCAGACATAGCTTCTAAAATTTCAGATACTTTCTTCGGTTCTGGCAAACCTTTTTTAGAATTAATATCAAGAACAAAGGCAATAACATAACCTTCGTCGATCCAAATAATTCTTTCGATCAGTTGACTATTTCCATCTGATTCCCACTCGATAAGGTCATTGATAAATAAATCTTCATGCATCTTACGTATCAAATAATATTTCTAAAATATAATTTTTTCGATAACTTTGCTGGAAGGACAAGCAGATATTTTTGTCTCCAACATATTTATAATGATTTTTTTTGCGGCAATTAAATGCTTAAACATGTAAAGTGATGTACCAGACTTGATATTCATTTCTTTATCTAGAGCGGTAGTTACTCTATTTATTGCCGTATCGTGTTCCTGAAGCTTGGATTTTAAAATAGTTCCTAGCTCATGCAATTGGGGAATATCCATTTCAGAATTTGCTTCTAAATTATAGGCAGAATGAATCCACTCAACATTTTCCGCTAATAGCCTTGGAATTTCATTTTCTGTAACAATTCCCCAGTCTATGCTTTTTGCTAAGTAGTACCGCCTCTCTAATTCCAATTTTTCAATTACTCGCTTTTTCTCTAGCTCTGTTGATTGCTTAACTGTTCGGGCAATCTGAACCTGCTTTCCATTCTGATTTACTGTAAGCATGAAATCAGTTGTTAAGACATAAGGAGTACCACTTTGTAGGTCTACAGGATACTTTATACCCATCTCCGTAGCAATACTCATCGCTAGGTCAAGGTCGTCTAAAGGGAATTGCTCTCTTGTATCTGTGACGACATCTGACCACTCAAATAAATAAAATAATCGTTTTTCTTGGTCTGACAAGAAATGATGTACTCGGTTGCTTTTCCAGCCAGGAGTCCTAGACGACCGACCTTTCGAGGGAAAATCTTGGATTGTAATCCAGGGCTTATAGTCTTTACCACTCCCCCGCCCACGACCTTCTTTTCTATAGCGCTCAAATTTGGCTTGCGTCCATTCTCCTCTGCCTCTAACCATAAAAATAACCCCTGAGAGCGATCGCATATCTTCTTAATACAAGCGTACTCTGTAAAGGGTTATTGTTTAACCGAATTATTAATTGTTTAGCCGAATTATTAATTGTTCAACCGAATTATTCCTCCACAATTAATCTTAAGTATAAAATTATACTATTCCACGGTAACACTTTTAGCAAGGTTACGAGGTTGATCGACATCTAAACCGCGACGGGCGGCAATATGATAAGCCAATAGTTGCAAAGGAACTACTGTCAGAATCGGAGAAAGCAATTCTTCTACATGAGAGACGGGAAGAAGATCGTTAAAGATTTCCGCAGCTTCGCCATCGTTGACGGGAGTCACGCCAATTAACCGAGAATCTCTGGCTTTGGCTTCCTGGGCATTAGAAATAACTTTTTCGTAAACACTACCAGGTATTGCGATCGCAACTACTGGTACTTTCGCATCTAAAAGTGCGATCGGGCCGTGTTTCATTTCTCCAGCCGGATACCCTTCGGCGTGAATATAGCTGATTTCTTTTAATTTCAACGCCCCTTCTAAAGCAATGGGGAAGTTAATTCCTCTTCCTATAAAAATGAAATCTTGGGTTTCGGCGAACTCATGGGCTAGCTGTTCGGTTAAACGTTCCTGAGTTTCCAAAGTTGCTTCAATTTCTTTGGGAATCTGCCGCAACCCATTAATAATTTGATCTAATGTATCTTTTGAAACTGTCTGACGACGAGCTGCTAAATCCAATGCCAAAGCATAAAACGCCATCAGTTGAGCAGTAAAAGTTTTCGTCGCTGCTACCCCAATTTCAATTCCCGCTAAGGTACTAATAATATGCGGTACTAGATGACCAAGGCTGCTTTCTGGACGATTGGTAATACCCAGTAGTCGCGCTTGATATTTGGCTTCTTTCCCTTGGCGACGTTCTTTTTCCATCGTCAAAGCTGCTAGGGTATCGGCGGTTTCACCTGATTGAGTAACACCAACAATCAACGTGTTAGCTGTCACGGGTGATGGTGCATAACGATACTCAGAAGCGTAATGTACCTGAGTGGAAATTCCTGCTAATTGTTCGAGTAAATATTTTCCGATTAATGCTGCGTGCCAACTGGTACCACAGGCGAGGATCTGGATTTGTTCTAAATCAGTGTATAAATCCGCAGGTAAACCAAGATTGATTGGCGATTCGGTAGATTCGGCTGGGTTAAAGTAAGCGTCTAAACTAGCTCTTACTACTCCTGGTTGCTCATGGATTTCTTTGAGCATGAAGTGTTTGAATCCCTGCTTTTCAACCATTGCCGGATTGAAGTTGAGCAGCCGGGGTTGTTTTTTCAACCTATCGCCAGCAAAATTGTAAATCTCAACGCCCAAAGGTGTGAGGCGGGCAATTTCGCCATTTTCCAGAGGTAGCACTGCACGGGTGTAGGCAACGATCGCTGGCGTGTCAGAAGCACAAAATAACTCCCCTTGACCAAAACCAATTACCAAGGGTGCTTGTTGGCGAACAACAATCAATTCATCGGGGTAGTCAGCAGAAATAACTGCGATCGCAAATGCCCCTTTTAGGTGGTTAACAGCTTGGCGAATTGCTTCTAGGAAGGGAGATGAGGAAGATGAGGGAGGAAGATTCTTTAAAAATTCGGCTATTAAATGGGGAATGACTTCTGTATCGGTTTCAGAAAGAAATATGTGTCCTTTGGCTTTGAGTTCTTCGCGTAACTCGCGGTAGTTTTCAATAATGCCATTTTGCACCACCGCGACTCGTTTTGCTGTATCCAAATGGGGATGGGCATTATACTCTTCTGGTTTACCATGAGTTGCCCAGCGTGTATGACCAATACCAATTTGGGCAGGGGTTTCCATTTGTTCCAGTTTAGAACGCAGGTTATGGAGTTTACCTTTTGCCCGTACACAATTTACCTCACCTTCCCAAACAGTGGCGATTCCAGCCGAATCGTAGCCCCTGTACTCTAGTTTCTCCAGTCCAGCTAGTAAAATGTCTGTCGCCGCTTGAGTGCCTATATATCCAACAATTCCGCACATTCTTCACGCCACTTTTTTTTCAGGATGATTAAATCCAGTATAGTAGGTAGCATAAAGTGGACGTTTTGCAAAGAAAAAAGGGAGTATTTTACTCCCTCTATCACTAGGTATTGTTATAGATTTTAGGTTTTTTTACAGCGGATTCCCCGTCAGCTTTTGACCTGACGGTACAAATACGGCTTCTAGGATTTAGATACCCAGAGATTATATCCCCAATCTAAAATTGCGATTTTGTAAGGCGGGCAATGTCCACTTTACGATCGTAAAAGTGCTTGCTATTGAGACACTTCAAAGACTTGAGTGCCGAGTTCCGAGTTCCGAGTGAAGAATCAAGAAATTGTGTTTCTGATTTACTTCTTTTTGTCTCAGCACTCAGCACTCAGCACTCAGCTTTTTAGTAAGCTAGACCCATACTGCGAGTTGTTTCAGCGCCCAGGTAAACCCGGATGCTCAAAAAGTCGGTGGGACAAGCGGTTTCGCAGCGCTTACAGCCAACACAATCTTCTGTACGGGGTGAAGAGGCAATTTGAGCAGCTTTACAGCCATCCCAAGGAACCATCTCAAGTACATCAGTAGGGCAAGCGCGGACGCATTGGGTGCAGCCAATGCAGGTATCGTAGATTTTTACGGAATGAGACATTGAATAAACGGCTCCTTTCGAGTGTTCTTCTCTGCGAAAGAATCATAATCAACGCATAGTCTACCGCAGTGGTTGATAGGCCGTAATCAAAAGGCTACATAACTTCAAACAATGTAATAAGCACCGTTAAAATTTGTTTTTGCGAGATTGTCCCTATTGACTGATAATCAGCAACATTATCAGAGCGTATTTACCACAGTGACATACCATAATGGGGTTGAATCGTAAAGATAGATGAAACAAAATTAAAAGGGATTTGCGATCGCCACATCCCCGTGTAAACGAAAACAGTTTGGCAATCTAAATTACGCAAAAACTTGTTTTTATTACTGAACAAAACTGCTTTTGCAATGTAAATGATTAATTTAGAGACTGCGATGCCTACGGCGGGCTGCGCCTACGCTCACTAATAACTTGTATATTTAATTTCTTAGGGCTGGCAATTTCATAATGTTTATTCGTGCATATCAGAGGATTTCAGAAATTGCAAATTCATCATTTATAGTAGAAATTTGTGTTTGAATATTTGGCAGTGTAGCGGTTATTTGCAACTGTTCATCTAAATTTTTAGTATCAGTAAATTTATCTTTTACATACTCCCTTTCTCGGATTTGTCGAACAATACTTTCTAACAGCCAAAGTTGTTCTTCTACAGACAAGGCAAGGATAGAGCGTTCAATTTCTAGTAAATTCGGTGAGATCATTTTACTTTTGATTCCTAGTAAGGTGTATTTTTCAAAGATATTATATTCAGTCTATCTGGTTAACCTAGAGCATCGCCAATTCCTCATCATTTTCCCCACGCCTATCATTTCATAAATCATCAGAGATTGCTATAAATAACTAGAAAGCCGTTTTATTACTTTTTAATTAAGTATTACTGCTGAAGTAAAATGTACGCTAAACTGACTACATGAATTACGAAACAGCTAGGAAACTCCTCATAGATCAGACAATCACAACCGAGGAAAACCCAGATGCACTGTTAACGCGTATGAAACAGGGCAAACCGCCGGTACCCGGTCAGATCACTTCGATTTTGTTGGCATTGAAAGTGGTGTTTGAAGCCCTCAAAGATGCAAAAAGCGTAGACCGAGAACTGGCTTTGGCCCTTTATCAGTTAAGCATTAAGGCGCAACAGCTATTTGGTGCAGGGCGTAAAGCCGGAGTTGATTGGCCACCACTACTCAAAGAAGATTTACTACGAATTTCCTTAGCAGCTGAAAGTATCTTTTCGGGTATATGGCAAACCTTAGCTCCGATGGAGTTGGGGAAGAGATGAGGGAGCAGGGGAGCAGGGGAGCAGAGGAGCAGGGGGATAAGGAAAATAATTCCTTACTTCACTTTTAACTCAGAACTCAGAACTCAGAACTCAGAACTCAGAACTCAGAACTCAGCACTCAGCACTCAGATAGATGCCTATTAACGAATTTGCAGTTCATTTTCTAACTTGTCTAGGTCAGTTTTGAGCAAAACCGTCATTTGACCGGTAAAAGCTTTGCCATTCTTGGGTTGGGCAACTTCCACCCAATATACATAGCGATCGCCTACTCGTAATTCTCCCTTTAAGGCTTCCCGAATCGGAGTTTTGGCTAGACGCGCGGAATTAACTACCTTCTGGTTGGGATATTGATACACGACTTGGGCGCGATCGTAGTCTTGATAAATCTCCAAGCCATAAATTACCCGCAGGGATTCTTGGAGACGCGTAAATGTCATGCCGTTAATAGCATCATACATAGTAATGCGCTCAGTCCGAATTGTGCCACGGTCTTTGGAAAACTCCACCCTACCAGGAGGCAATACCGACGCTTGAAAAGTGAATCGTTGGGCAGCAGTATCAGTCTTTTGCACAAATAATTTCTCCCCTCTCCTGGGGCGGAGTGTTGGATGTGCTTTAATCCAAGTGCCTACCTCTTCTGTACTTTGTCCTGGTAAAGCATTGGCTTGGGAATCAAAAAGCGTTCCCACACAGAGCCAGGGAACTAGAGAAAAAGGTAAAATTAAACAGTTAAGTAGAGATTTTTTGAGCATTTTGCTGTTCAGGATTTTCATAGAAATTTCCCCATTTGGGATTAACCATAGTCTTCCCGTTTTTCAGCAAAATTACTTCAATGGATTGTAGCGATCGCCCAACTATAGGACTCATATCAATACTGTTCGGTTAAGGTAAGAGATGCGATGAATCGCCGTCAAGACAAAACGACTGATTATTGTAGAGACGGCGATTTATCGCGTCTTTGTGATAATTTATCTAGGCACTTCTCAAAGCCACAATGGGGTCGAGTTTAGCAGCGCGACGTGCAGGAACAACGCCAAAGAATAAACCAATAGCCCCAGAGACACCAACTGCCATAGTAATTGCTATAGGAGAAAGACTCGCTTCTAAAGGAGTCAAAGCTCCCACTAATAGAATGCCACTGATACCAACCGCAGTCCCAACTAAACCACCGGCTGCGGAAACAATTACTGCTTCAATGATGAACTGTAGCAAAATATCTTGCTCAGTTGCACCGATCGCTTTTCGCAATCCGATTTCTTGGGTGCGTTCGGTGACGGAAACTAGCATAATATTCATGATGCCAATGCCGCCGACAAACAGGGATATACCTGCGATCGCAGCTAGCATAATTGTCAATGCACCTGTAATTTGACCGACAGTTTGCAAAGCATCTTTCTGGGTGCGGAGGGTAAAGTCATCTTCACCATTAATTTTGTGTCTTAGACGCAGCAAATTAGTAATTTGAAATTCTGCTGCATCCACGCTATCGGAATCACGAGCCGCAGCAACGAGATAATCTAAGGCAATACCATAAGGAGAATTCTTGCCCACAAGTCGGTTTGCAGATGTCGTGATTGGTATTAAAGCAGCATCATCATAATCTGCTCCCACACTGGAACCTTTGGCTGTTAACGTTCCAATCACTTGAAAGCTGGTATTTCCAATTCGCAATTGCTGTCCTACAGCGTTACTATTACCGAATAGTTTTTCTGCCAAGTCTCCACCCAGCACTACCACTTGGTTATTTCGCTTGATGTCTACCTCAGAGAAAAACCTGCCTTTAGCAGTTTCAAAATCCCGCACAGATAGAAAACTCGGAGTTGTGCCAATAATATTGACATCGGTATTTCTGTTGCGGTATGTAATTACCTGTCTTCTATTTAACTCTGGTGCAACTCCTACTACAGTTGGGACTTGAGAAGCGATCGCATCCGCATCTTGCAACACCAGAGTTTTTGGCACTTCAAAGGAGATCCGCTGAGTTTCTCGATTACCTGGCAGTACAAATAGCACATTTGGCCCTAATGACTGCAACTGTTTATTCACATACTTTTGCCCACCTTCGCCAATGCCAATCATGGCAATCACCGAAGCGTTGCCAATAACTATACCCAACATCGTGAGGGCGCTACGCAGTTTATTTGACAGCAGGGTTTTCCCCGCCATATTCATGCTTTCGAGAAAATTCATATCTTAAATTACGAATTACGAATTACGAATTACGAATTACGAATTACGAATTATTTTGTTCTTTAGCCTTTTCGATTTTGTAGTCTTTGGGTGGGTTAACAAAAATGCGATCGCCTTCTTTAACTCCACCTAAAATCTGAGTTTGGTCTTGAATTTGTGCCCCAACTGTAACTTCGCGAAACTGGGGTTTATTCTTTGCATCTGGTACGAGTACGCCAGTTTTACCCTTTTCGGTGACAATTGACACCGTTGGTAATACCAAGGCATTATTAACGCGATCGCCTAAAAAAGTCAGATCCACATTTAAGCCAGAACGCAGTTTATCTATGCCAGTATCAAGAGCAACCCGCACCTGGAAGGATGTCACACCTTGTTCCACCACGGCTTCGGGAGCAATCAGGCGCACATGACCTTTAAAAACTCGATCGGGATAGGCATCGGCGACAATTTCCACCTGCTGTCCCTGTTTTATTCTGCCAAGATCGGCTTCGGGAACTTGAGCTAATATTTCTAAACCCCTTGCTACAGCGACAATTGAACTAGAAGTTGCCGATGCACTAGTAGATGCAGAAGTTGTGGGTGTGACGAACGCACCTGGTTCGGCATACTTTTGGGTGACAATTCCCGACAGAGGAGCGCGAATAATAGTATCTTCCAACTGCACTTGTACACCCTTTAACTGAGCCTCGGCAGATGCAACAGCGGCTTGACGCTGGGCAATTTCCTCAGAACGGGTTCCATCTTCTAACAGTACCAATGCTGCCCGTGCTTCGTTAACAGCAGCTTGGCGTTGGTCAATTTCCTCACTCCGAGTCCCACTTTGGACTAAGGAAAATCGTTTTTTCGCTTCTTCTAAATTGGCTCTAGCACTTTTGTCATCGCTGATGGCTTGATCGAGTAATTGTTTTTTCTCTGCTCCTTCTTTATATAGATATTCGTAACGCTTTACCTGTTCGCTGGTGTAATTCACCCTTGCTTGAGCCGCATCTACTTGAGATTGAGATTGAGCAATCTCCTGGGGACGATTACCAGCTTTAGCTGCGGCTAATTGAGCTTGAGATTGTGCTAATCGCGCCTTAGCTTGAGTGATTTCTTGAGGACGACTACCAGCAATGGCTTGGGCTAGCTGTGCTTGACTTTGGGCTAAGTTGGCACGATACTGGCTCCTTTGAGCCTCAATACCGGCGCTATCCATGCGGGCGAGAATTTGCCCTTGTTGAATGCGATCGCCTTGTTCGACATATAATCGCGACAGCACTCCAGGGTTCTTCGGACTAATATTTACGCTCTGAACTGGCACGACTTTGCCACTAGCGGTAATCCGCAAGGTGACGGTTTGGGCTGCAACTGGCACAGTTAGTTGAGTAATATCTTCTTTATTTGTCCCTTGATTTACCAAAGTGTAAGTTGTTATAGTACCCACAACCAAAGCACTCCCCGCCATTAGCCCTATCAGCCAGCGCAACGGATACTTAACTTTGCCAATAACTGGAATTTCTATGTGCGTAGCCATATTATAGAAGCCTGTAAATCTTGCGGTATAAGAATATTTTTTAGTTAGAGGACAAGTGGAGAATACGGAGTTGTTAAAGCTTTGGGATTAAATTTTTATGAGTCAATTAACAACTAGACGCATAATAAGCTTCACAGTTGCTTAATCTTCCTTCATACTAGGCATTAGTATTTCTGTATGTCTTCACCTGAAAGGGTGACTTTCGCCACAGCATATTAGTGCAATTCTGAACTATTTGTGAGAAACAAGATCCTCAACTTTTTTGAGAAGCTGGGAATCTACGGCGGGCAATTCTCACAAATCAGATAGGATTGCTATAGTGCGATCGCGCTTTAGTTGCTCTGTATCCTTTGCTTTTTCCCTACTCCCCATTCTCTACCGCAAAGCAGTTTGTAATTATTGCTGAAATTGGGTTAACAACCAAGCACCAACTTGACTTTGATTTATTTGACGAGTTCGGCGTAATGCATCGTTTAATAAAGAAATAGCTAATCCTGGTAATACCTGAGATTCTGTAATCCGCCTACTACCTTGGTTTTCAATAGCAAAAGCCATAACTTGGACATTCTGGACATTTAAAATCCAGTATTCTTTCACTCCTAAATCTTCGTATAAAAGTCGTTTTTCACCTTGATCGTCAGCAAGTGAGGTATTAGCCACTTCAATAACTAAATCTGGTGCTGGATAGATATCTAACCTGATGATAGAAGTACCGTAGGGAATGACATCAGCATTTTCACCAATATAGTAAGACACATCAGGTTGAGCTTCCTTGAAGCCTGTTTTCCGATATGTACAATTATCCTTGCCATTTAAAGCAATACCTTTGATGCTGGCAAACAAGTTAACAGCAAAGATAATAATTGTATGATCGCTGGCATGGTCATTTCCGATTGGCGGCATTTCAATCCTCATCTGTCCATTGTGGTAGTAGCCCTTGGCTTTTTCGTAGTCAGGATTTTCAATTATTTGGATATATTCATCCCAAGTTGCTGTTATCCAGGTATCGCTTGCTAGTTGGGTCTGTAATTCGCTCATAATATTGCGAAAGAGGAACTTTAACAACCATCATACAAGTTTCATTTTCCAGCACTAAGCTGACAGCAAAGCTTTAACTGCATCCTTGCTAACAATTTTCGTAGGGTATGTTACGCCGGAGGCTAACGCACCGATGGTCTACTTTTACAAAACCAGTCTTTAAGGCGGATGAATCCAGTTCAAAGGCGGATGAACGAGTATCTGAGGTGGATTCATCCAGTTCAAAGGTGGATGAACGAGTATCTGAGGTGGATTCATCCAGTTCAAAGGTGGATGAACGGAGTTCTAAGGTGGATTCATCCAGTTCAAAGGTGGATGAACGGAGTTCTAAGGTGGATTCATCCAGTTCAAAGGTGGATGAACGGAGTTCTGAGGTGGATTCATC
>NZ_CAWUDN010000134.1:0-17880 GCF_963920915.1 Nostoc sp. PCC 9305 | reverse complement strand
GCATTTTTTGCACCCACTGTCACATTCCCCGCATTCCCCACTCCTGAAGTTGAGGTAGAAAGTCGAGCGCCATCAGTGAGTGACAGTGTTGTAGCATTAATGTTGATATTGCCTCCTTTACCTACGCTTCCTGCTTCTACGGTGCTGAAGATAGCAGCGTTACCTGCAAGGTCAACAGCATTTCTTGCATTCACTGTCACATTCCCTGCATTCCCCACTCCTGAAGTTAAGGCTTGAAGTTGAGCGCCGTCTCGTAATGAGAAGTCACCAGAATCGATAGTAATGTTACCGCCATTGCCTTTTGAATCCTGACTCACAAGATTGAGAATCCTACTCCCAGAGTCAGCAACTTGGATTTCCCCCGTAGCATTAAGCGTGATATCCCCCGCAGTCGCCTCTGGTTGACCCAAACCATAGGCGATACCAGCAGAAAGCTGACTCCCTCCCAAAATATCTATATTGCGGGCATCAATCGCAATATCACCGCCACCAGCAGCTTCTACATACACACGCGCTTGATTGGTAAGCGATACAAAAGCACGAGTCACATTAAGAGGAAATTTCAAGCTGAGATTATCGCCATTAAAAAGAAGATTGACATTTCCAACTGCTGCTAACCCCCCTAATTCAACTCTCCCACCATAAGCATTTAATTGGCCGCCATCTATTATGACATTACCACCCACTAGCAGCAGACTTTTACCATCTCCTACTCGTAAACCATATACATTAAAACCTGCGGCATCTATTCCAGCTGGTGCAATTGACCTGTTTTCAATTCTGCCAGCCGGAAGTTGATTAAATAGCAAAGCGGAAGGATTAACTGTTAGTAACGAGGAAGGAGTCTGAGGATTTGTTGCACTAAATTCCAAGCCATTGCCAAACACAAAAGAATTCGCCGTACTCGCCACAAACGAACCCGGTACATCCAAACGTGCATTCTGTCCAAAAAAGATGCCATTGGGATTGATCAAAAACAAATTTGCACCACCATTCACCCCCAAAGTACCGAGAATATTCGAGATATTACTTTCCGTCACTCGTGTAAGAATATTGGAGATTCCCGTGGGATTGGCAAAATAAACTCGTTGAGATTCTCCAACATTGAATTCCTGGAAACTATGGAACAGGTTTGCACCGCGAGTTGCTCCACCATCAATCCGGTCAGCAGCATTACCTTTAATATTGACATTGGGAGCGATCGTTGAAGAGTTATTATCCAATGTTCCATCAGGCGTAATCTGGGCTAAGGCGTGATTTTCAGAACAAAATATGCCGTGAGCAAGCACTCCAATAATCCCAAAAACTTCTAATAAATCTGAGTGCCAATTCCTATCTTTACAGGTTGTCATATCAGAACCAGCCTCGCTTGCTCATTTCCTACCTGTGAATATGCAATTGTATTACGCCACGGCCTTAAGTTATATCTTTAATGGTTTTCAGCTAGCCGTCCCGATGAATTTTTCTACAATTAATTTCAGCAGATATTTTCACTAGATGAAAGTAAAGTTTTAAAAACTTAAAATTAGGTAATACTTCCCAAAAGACAAAGTTACAAATCACTAATCAACCTCGCCTTACGAAGGAAGAATTGCAGCACAGTTTCTTCGCGGGAAATAATATCAACCCTACCTTCCATGCCCAATTGAATATGACACTGGTTTTTCCCTTTACCTAAAACCAGAGTTTCCGGTTCAATTGTAACTTCATAAAAAGCACCAGGCGCAGTAGCTTTTGGGCTAGTAGTCCCATTCATCGATGTATTTGTGCCATTCTTTTGAGGAGCGATCGCATCTGGAGAAATCGTCTGCACTTTACCATCAAGAGTACCATAATCTGGGTAAGGACAAGCGCTGACCCGCATTTGGACTTTTTGACCAATTTTTAACTTACTTTGATCTTCAGATGCCACCGCAGCTTTCAAAACTTGAGGCGCATCAGAGGGGACAATTTGCAATACTTCCTCGCCAGCACGCACACTTTGACCTGGGTTTCGCAGATTTAGTTGGGAAATGATACCATCGGCGGTAGCTGCGATCGCAGTTTGAGCTAAATCTATTTTGGCTTGTTTGAGTTCGCTGGTATCGCGCTCTAACTGCTTTTCAATTTCAATCCGTTGCTTAACTAAGGCTTGGCGTTCCTTTTCTATTGTTGCTTTGTTGCTTTCCCCTCCGGCTTTTTCTTGAGCGATTCGCTCAGTAGCAACAGTTACTGCTGCATTACTCGGATTGACGGCAACTTGGGCGCGTTGTCTTCTGGCAATCACAGCAGATACCGCTTGTTGTAACCGTTCAATTGTCTGTTTTTGCGCCTCCACTGCTGCTTGTTGCGCCTTTACCGCTTGCTCTTGCTGTCTAGCAGATAATTGTGCTTCTTCCAATTGATCCTGAGATAGCGCCCCTTGGTTGGCTACACTTTCATATCGTTTCTGTTTTGACTGGGCAACACCTAATGCAGCTTCAGCAGCATGGAGATTTGCTTGTGTTGTTTTTAACTGTGCTTCCCCAGCCAGCAATTCTTTTTCAGCAATTTTGACGTTAGCATCAGCTTCTTGGAGTTCGGAAACAGTGGTAAGATTTTTATCTTGATATTCCCGACGGCGGCCGCTCAATTCGGCTTGAGCGCCAGTAATAATCCGGTTAAGGCGGTCAGTTTCGGCTTGAATCTGGCTATTAAGGGAACTAATCTGGGCATTGATTTGCACTAATTGTAACCTAGATTGTTGAATACTAGTTTGCAATTGGCTCTTTTTGGTTTGCAGACGGGAATCATCGATAGTTGCGATCGCATCTCCTTTTTTGATAAGTTGATTTTCTTTGACATAAATGTGCATAACCTGACCTTCAGTCGCCGCTTGCACAATTCGCAATTCACCCGCCGGACGCACAACCGCCTGTGCTTGGACTGTAACCTTATACTTACTAATAGCAGCAAGTGGCCCAGCTAATCCGAGAACGCAGAGAATAAACATGCCGCCCCATGTTGTCCAACGAGTAATTGGTGGGAGGAATTCGTTTGTTTGAATTGGGGGAAGAAAATTTGTGTTGCTAACCATGATGTCATACCAATTACGAATTACTAATTACGAATTACGAATTACGAATTACGAATTATCTTAATTAATGGCAGCAGACTTACCGTTACGATGAACCGGAGAAGATGTCAGCGCCAAGGCATTCTGAGAGGGGAAAATATCATCTAAGAAATCTAAATGTTCGCCAGGTAAAGAGCGCAATTCTTCTGGTGTACCTTGGATTTTTAAGCGTCCTTGTTCTAAAAATACAATTAAATCAGCTCTCTGTATTACCTTGGGACGGTGACTAATTAAAATAGTCGTTTGATTGTGACGATGGGATAAAAGTCTATCTAATACTTGTCTTTCGCTTACTGGGTCGAGTGCGCCCGTGGATTCATCTAAAATTAAGACTGGTGGCTGAGTAACTATGGCTCTGGCTATGGCTAATCTTTGGCGTTGTCCACCAGAAAGATTTGCCCCAAATTCTCCTAAAACAGTTTGATATTTATCAGGGAGTTTGCTAATAAATTCATCTGCACCTGCAATTTGACAAGCTTTGACAATTTCTTCAAAACTAATATGGGGATAGCTAAAGTTGAAGTTATCAATAATCGAACGGCTCCAAAAGTGGGGTTCTTGAGGAACTAATACCACTTGTTGACGCAAACATTCTAAGGATAAGTCTTGCTGATTATAAAAACCATAACGAATATTCCCAGACTCGACTTTATATAAGCCAGTCAGCAATTTTGCCAGGGTACTTTTACCACAGCCAGATTTGCCAATTAAAGCAATAACTTTACCGCCAGGAATAGTTAAGGAAAAATCTTGGAGAAGGTCAACTCTACCTGCGTGATGAAAGTTCAATTCAGTGCAAGTAATATCTGCATTTCCAGGAATTTGTGCCCAAGGCTTTTTAAAGTCATTTTCGGACTCTGGGGTAGCGTCAATAACTTCTGTCATCCGTTGAAGGACTATCTGGGCTGTGATAAACTCATCTACTAAGCCGATGGCAGCACCTAAGAATCCGAGAAAGTTGCCACTCATGCCGTTATATGCCATTAATTGACCGATTGTTAAGGTGCGATTAATGACTAAATAGCTACCCATCCAAAGGATGCCAATACTAATGAAGGTAGAAAGAATCCCAGTAACTGTACTGCTATACAGTCCCAATTTCATCATACTCCAGCCCAAGTTGGCAAGCCGACCATAATTCCCTTGGTATTCTGACCAAGCTTGGGGAGTGGCTTGGGTAGTTTTTAATACTTGGATGCCGCGAAATGTTTCTACCAAAAAACCTTGGTTTTCTGTACCAGAAATAATTAAATTCCGAGTTTTCTGGCGCATCGCGGGTAAGAAAAGCAGGTTAACACCCGTGACAACCATAAATGCAACTATGGAAGCGAGAGTTAGTTCCCAACTGTAAAAGAGCATAAAACCCAAGGAAATTACCGCAATAAAGAATTGACTAGGTAATCCGAGGACAATTTGGGAAACTAAGTTATTGATGGCTTTGACATCAGCAATACGGCTGACAACTTCCCCACTGCGTCGTCCTTCAAAGTAAGATAAGGGTAAATGTAAGAGTTTGCGTCCGTATTCTAGGATTAGTCCTAATTGCAATCTTTGACCGAAGTGACCGATGAGGTGAGATTGGACTAAACTAATGGCGCTTCTAATTAAGTTCATGGCGATAACGCCAATGGCGACGGTGGTTAGTAGTTGGGTATCACCTCGTACTAAGACATCATCGGTGAGGAGTTGCATCATGAAGGGAGATGCCAAAGAAAGTAGTCCAATAGCGATGTTAATAGCGATCGCTTGGGCGAGAATAGAACGATAGGGCCAAACCCGTTGCAGATATCTTCCCAGTCCGCCGATTTTATCTGATTCTTGTTGATAAAAACGACTGTCGTCTGGAGTCAGCAGTAACATGACGCCATTATTCCAACCCGCCATTAACTCTTGACGGGTAAGATGACGAATACCAACACCAGGGTCGGCGATGACGTATTTTTTGCCTTTTTGCCCGTATAATACGACCCAGTGGTAGCCTTTCCAGTGGATAACTGCTGGTAAGGGAGCTTGATCTAATTGGTCGATTAATTGGGGACTAGCTTTTACTTGGCGGGCGTTGAATCCTAGCACTTCTGCACCCCGCTTCAATCCCAGCAAGGATGTTCCTCTAGAACCAGTACCTACGGCTTCTCGAACGCGGTTGAGGGTAAATGTGCGTCCGTAGTGTTTGGCAATAGTTGCAAGACTTGCAGCACCGCAGTCTTCTTCAGTGTGTTGGAGGACTATTTGGTATTTCATATTCAAGCTTTTTGGTAGCGAAGAAAGAAGGTCGGGGCTTTTAAATCAGACTTATGGGAGTGTTTAGCTTGTCAGCCCAGATTTGTGACAGCTTGTTTATTTCAGCATTTGCGCTGAAGAATTCGATTCAAATATCCACCACCCATAATTTGGAGTTTAGGCAGTGATTTTGTAAATATTTTTTTCAAATTGCACATTAGCCTGAAAACGAAAAATCAAGGTTTTCAGGCACATTTTACAAAAAGAAGTAGGTATTTTTAGAATAGTGGGATAGGTTCTACGGAATAGAGATCGATATCATATGGATTGTCAGTATTTAAGTTGTTTTGAAACTCATATACTCCTCCATCGGCCAAATTGTATTTTTTTAATTTTATGTAGTCAATTCTAACGTCAGCATCAAATTCAATGGTTAATCCATCTCCACTGAACACAGTCCATATACGATCGGAGCCAGGTGATGGATCGCCTGTTACTGTACCATCGATAGCGTAGGGGACATTATATACCGTTTTGTTTTTAATTTCAAAAACCCCGTAGCCGCCACTAATTGTTTCAGTAGCTTGTTTGTCAAGTTCTTCAATTAAACCAAAAGATTCTAGGCAGCTTTGATTAGTTAACATGGCTTTTCTCTCTTTGTTAATTAGGTCATGCAGAGATAATTAGGCAACTTTTAAGAAGTTGCAGTTCAGACTTTTGATAGCTTGGGTGACGCGCTAAAAAGTCATTGTGCTTGCCATAACCCTCTTTACGACTACTTTTAGTTTTTATGCACTTGGAGTATAATTATTTTGAAAAATCTGGCAAATCCTTATGCATAAAAAAATCGGGGCACTTGCCCCGACCTTATATTGTATTCAGCTTTTTAGCCCAGATTTTTGAGTAGTTAGCTCTTTGATCTGAACCGAGATAGGACAATCTAACCTCAAAAATTCAAATCAGTAAATCCACTTGAAAATTGCGGATTAAGCTACCCGATAGAGATCGATATCATAGGGATTGCCATCAGTTTTTATGTTGTCTTGGAACTCATACACTCCTCCTTCGACCAAATCGTATTTTTTGTATAGCTGGTAGCCAGTTCGACCGTCAGCGTCAAATTCAATGATTCCTCCACTGTACGCAGTCCATATCCGATCGGAGCCAGGTGATGGATCGCCTGTTGTTTTACCATCGACTGTGTAGGGGATATTGTATCCCGTTTTGTTTTTAACTTCAAAAACTTCGTAACCGCCACTAATTGTTTCAGCAGCTTGTTCGTCAAGTTCTTCAATTAAACCAAAAGATTCTAGACAGCTTTGATTAGTTAACATGGTTTTTCTCTCTTTGTTAATTAGGTGATGCAGAGATAATTAGGTAACTTTTAAGAAGTTGCATATTTGTGGGATAAATTTGCAGATGTAACTATCGAAATTTTGTTCTGTATTTGACGAACTTATTCAATGATTCCGCTATTCCCCAAAGAAAGCATCTTTTTAAATGAACTTCTCTGCATATCACTCTCTACGATGACTTTTAGTCTTTATGCACTTGGATCGGAAAATTTTTGAAAAATCTGTAAAATCCTTACGCAGTAAGGAATTAGCTTTTGGCTATATTGTTGTATAATTGAAATCGGCTATGTTTCAAACAGCGGCAAGTATTCCATGCAACCCCGACAGGGCATTGTTGAAATCTTTTCTACCTTTGTGCAATTTGATGTAGATCAATTTAGTGGTTGGGCAACA
Organism: Nostoc sp. PCC 9305; assembly: GCF_963920915.1. Classification (NCBI taxonomy): domain Bacteria; kingdom Bacillati; phylum Cyanobacteriota; class Cyanophyceae; order Nostocales; family Nostocaceae; genus Nostoc; species Nostoc sp. PCC 9305. Next base: position 10,818 of record NZ_CAWUDN010000134.1, on the reverse strand, counting down.
GATGCCAAACTGCGACGCAGTATGAAAGTTTGCCTAGAGTCGTCAACTGAGAAATCAGATACCTTTTGGGCACTTTACTGGTATAAAGCTTGGCAGACTGAATCTAGTGCTGTGGCACTGGCACATCTTTCTGCTTACTTACAAGAGGTGTGCTATTGGACTGCCAGAAAATTTGCCCTCAACTTTCCCACGCAGTCGTCTGTAGCAGACTGTTTTCAGATGGCGATCGCTCATATTAACAAAATACTAAAAAATTTCAACCCTCAATACAGTTCGCATTTAAAAGCCTATGCACAATTAACTTTTGAATCGATTATCAAAGATGCACTGCGCTTGCATCGGGAAACAGACATTTGCTCAGACTGGGCATTATTGCATAAACTCAGCCGCAAACGACTAGTGCAGTCATTACAAAATGCCGGATTTAACAAAGAAAGTATCGAGAGTTATGTTTTAGCCTGGGAATGCTTTAAGGAACTCTACACGGGTGACAATACAAAAATTCGTCAGCTGACCAAACCAGATGCTCAAACTTGGGAGGCTATTAGTCATCTTTATAATGCAGAACGTTTCAGCCGATTGAGTTCGCCGACTGCCGCAATCAACCAGCAAACTATAGAAACCTGGGTATTATCTGCTGCTAAAGCTGCCCGTACTTTCCACTATCCTCAGATTGTTTCCGCAGACGCTCCCCTCAAAGAAGATGAGGGTAATTTATTAGATATATTGCCTGTAGATTTGCAAACATCTTTACTAACGGAAATTATTGAGCAGGAAGAAGCTGTGAATATGCGATCGCAGCAAGCTCAGTTAAATCAAGTTTTGTCCGAAGCGATCGCTGCACTCGATACTGAGTCCCAAAAAGTACTACTAGCTTACTACGTTCAACAACTGACTCAACAAGAAATTGCTGCCCAGTTAGAAATTAAGCAATATACTGTTTCCCGTCGCCTGAGCAGCATTAAAAAGTCATTGCTCCTGACTCTCACGCAATGGAGTCAAAACACCTTGCATATTTCCCCTAAATCCGACGTAGTAGATGCTATAAACACAAGTTTAGAGGAATGGCTCAAAGTTCAATATAGCCATACCCAGATTCAATCAGTAGACAAGAAATAATTTTGTCTCTCCCGTCTCCCTAAAATATGGCCTTTATATGGAGCCATTCTAAAATTATTTATGTTGAACCTACCTGCCCCATTCACTATTGACTCACAGCATTTATACTTGGAAATTACTCAATTTCCAGAAGTGCAAGAACAACCATACTCAACAGCTGGTGCTTGTCAACGTGGGTGGATAAATCAAAAATGCTTGCAAGCATTTTTGCCTTGGTTCCAGGAGGAAATTGCTCCCACCGCCAGGGTTTATCCTAACAGTGCGGCACTGCCGAGTTTTTGGGAAGTAGTCAATGGCACAGCTATTACTTTCGATCGCGATCGCCTGGTATTAATTCCCACCCTCGCGATAGATGACGATGAGTTACGCGTACCGCAAGAATGGGTAGATATACCAGAGTGGGTTGCTGACTATTACATAGCAGTACAAGTCAATCCCGATGATGGCTGGATGAAGATTTTTGGCTATACAACCCATCAAATTCTCAAAACAAAAGGGGTTTATGATGCTGGCGATCGCACTTACAGCTTGGAAAAAGAAGATTTAATTCCAGATATTAATGTGCTGTGGGTTACACGCCAACTTAATCAGCTAGAAGCCTTACGTGCTGAGATTGCACCTTTAGATTCTATTAGCAAAACCCAGGCAGAAAACCTCTTAGAAAGATTGGGCGATCGCGATGTAAAATTCCCGCGTTTGGCAGTTCCATTTTCACTCTGGGGTGCGCTCTTGGCACATAGCGGTTGGCGAAAAAAGTTGTATGAACTGCGTCAGGGTTTACTCATACAGCGATCGATTCCGCAATGGTTGCAAACAGGAGTAGCCAATTTAGCTCAACAGTGGGGATGGGAAAAAAGAGAATTCGTTGTAGTAGCTGTGGGAATGCGGAGTGCAGAACCAGTTCTCGGCTTGTCTCGGCAAATAATCATTGCAGAGCAAACATACGAGTTACGCATTTTCCCAAAAAGCGCTTCTGAGGATTATGTTTGGCGTTTTGAATTGCGAAGTACAACTCTTGATGGTCAAATTCCGGCTGGGTTTAAGCTCCGACTACTAACGGAAGACTTACAAGCTTTTGAAAATAATGAAGATACGGCAACAACTCCTGTAGATATGTTGTATTTGGAAGTAATTTTGGAACTAGGAGAAGGATTGGTTTGGGAAATAGAACCCACACCTGAAGACTATGACCGAGAAATTTTGCGGTTTTAAGTTTTACCTTCAAAAATCTTCACGTTTTGCCTTTATTATTTACTCTTAAACTGAATTTCACAACACACAACAACCTACTTAGCAACCAAGATATATATAGCAGGGTGTAAGGGCACGGCAGTGCCTATTCGTGTCAATTTAACTTGAAACCCTTGTCAGGACGTGATCTTGAGTTCATTCACTTATGGTTACTCACAGCGTCACCTCACCCCGGTTTTGTCTAAACCCAAAACCGCCCCTCCCCGATGCCTTGGGGCTACGGTGTACACACAAGTCAAATTTCCCCCCTCAATTCTCCCTTGTAAAGGGGGGGAAGCCGGAAATCGAGTTCCAAATGTTGTAGATCCTCCTAAATCCTCCTTAAAAAGGAGGACTTTGAGAGGTTTTGCCTCCCTTTTAAGGGGGGTTGAGGGGATCAAAAGCTTATGGGGCAACTCTTAAAGACTTGTGTGTACACCGTAGCCTTTCCAAGGGGAGGGTTAGGGTGGAATAAAACGTATGTGATACAAGGGTTTGAGCTTAAGTTGACACCAATGGGCAGTGTCCTGCCCCTACGGGTACACTCAACATCTAGGGAGAACTAGCTGTGGACAAGTTAATCATCTTAAAGTTAGGGGAGGGAAACTTTGAACAAGGGTTTACCGTAACCCTACAGATTGGCGATGAAAATGTCCGCCCAACTGTGGAAATCACAGGTGAACTTCCCCCCAACCCGGAAATTCTCCGCGATTATCATCGTTGGCAATCTATTTATCGTAATTTAAGGCTGCCATCTCGTCCGATTGGTTTAGCTAAAGAACTTAACCAAGCCCCCAGCCTAGAATACTGCCAGCAGGTGAGTGAGGAATTTAAAGTAAGTTTTAATACTTGGCTTGCTTCCGATTCCTTTCGTTCTATCCGCGAGAAATTGTTAGAAAAACTCATGCTTGCGGATAATATTCGGATGCTTTTACAAACCAAAGACTTGCGATTACAGAAATTTCCCTGGCATCTTTGGGATTTGATAGAACGCTATCCCCAGGCGGAAATAGCACTGAGCGCTCCTGGCTACGAACAAGTCAACCTTAACCGCATAGCAACTACATCCGACAAAGTAAAAATCTTGGCGATTTTGGGTAACAGTCAAGGTATTGATACCAAAGCAGACCAGGCGCTACTTAATTTGTTACCCAATACAGATATCACTTTTTTAGTTGAACCACAATGCCTTGACCTGACTGACCAACTATGGGAGCAGAATTGGCAGATTCTATTTTTCGCCGGACATAGTTCCACTCAGGAAACGAATCAAACAGGAAAAATCTACATCAATCAAACAGAAAGTTTAACAATTAGCCAGTTAAAGTATGCCTTGAAAAAGGCAGTCGAACGAGGTCTAAAACTAGCGATTTTCAATTCTTGTGATGGCTTGGGATTGGCATGGGAGTTTGCAGATTTACATATTCCCCAAATTATCGTCATGCGAGAACCTGTACCCGATCGCGTGGCGCAACAGTTTTTAAAGTATTTTTTAGAAGCCTTTGCGCGGGGAGGCTCGTTGTATTTAGCCGTCAGGGAAGCACGAGAAAGATTACAGGGGTTAGAAAACCAATTTCCCTGCGCTACATGGTTGCCTGTCATCTTTCAAAATCCGGCTGAGATGCCGTTGAATTGGCGGGAATTGTTTAGAAATACACCCAATATTGCTGCATCTTTGTCTCAAACCACGCCTGTTAGAGGAACCACAAATCGACTTGGCTTCTCATTAATATTACTGACGAGCATGGTAGTAACCGTAATATTAATCGGGGTAAGGTATTTGGGTGTGCTGCAAACATTAGAGTTAAGTGCATTTGACCAACTGGTACGCTTGCGTCCTCCTGAAAAACCAGATTCACGCCTACTGATTGTCACTGTGACTGAAGAAGATGTCCAGGCGCAAAAACCGGAAAAACCTCAAGGTTCGCTGTCAGACAAATCACTTGCCAAACTGTTAGAAAAATTAGAGGCATATCAAGCACAAGTTATTGGTTTGGATATATACCGAGATTATCCAGTGGATAAAAATTATCCAGCATTGGCAGCAAGGATGCGAAAAAGCGATCGCTTTGTGGGAGTGTGTCAACTCAGCGATTCTCAAGCCGGAAAACCAGGTGTGAAACCACCCCCAGAACTTTCTTCACACAATCTAGGTTTTAGCGATATTGCCATAGATTCAGATAATGTTGTGCGTCGCCATCTGTTAGCGTTAACTCCTGCGCCCTCATCTCCTTGTACTGCGCACTATGCCTTGAATGTACAGCTGGCGCTGCGTTACCTGTACGCAAAGGGAATTCGGTTGCAATTTACCCCTGATGGCGCATGGCGATTAGGGAAGGTGACATTTAAACCAATAGAAGCTCATGCTGGAGGTTATCAAAGGGTTGATGCTTTTGGACACCAAATTTTATTAAATTATCGTTCTTCTCCTTCACCAGAAGCGATTGCACCAAGTATGACCTTGCAACAAGTGTTAAGGGGTAAGCTCAATGCCGATGCAGTCAAAGGTAAAATAGTCATTATTGGCACAACAGCAGAAACTTTTGGTGATTACTGGTTAACTCCCTACATCACTCCTCAAGGAAAATTACAGGCAATACCAGGAGTGTTTTTACAAGCCCAAATGGTCAATCAACTGCTCAGGGCTGCTTTAGACGGACAACCTCTGTTGTGGACTTGGCCGCTTTGGGGTGAGGTAATTTGGGTTTGGGGTTGGTCTTTTTTAGGCGGTTTATTTACTGCTTATCTGCACCGATTCATTTACTTAAGCTTGGCAGGAGGAATAGCCATTATCAGTTTATACGTTAGCTGTTTTATATTTTTAATTGTATATAGTTGTTGGGTTCCGCTAATTCCTGCTATGTTGGCTTTAGTAGTTAATAGTTTAATAGCTACAACTTACTTAAACATGAAATTTAAAAATTAATATTGAAGAAGTCAGAATTCAGGAGTCAGAATTCAGATGAAAAGTTATTGGCAAAAAATACAAATCATCGCGGCAGTGGGAATGACTTTGTGGGGAATTATCGGCTATTCTCCCATGATTTGGATGACACCAGTTGCGGCCGCTCCTAAGAAATTTTCGCCTCCTCCGCCTCCTCCAGACAGGGGTGCAGCAGGCGATCGCGGAGGGGCTGCAAGTCGTGGTTGTGGTGTTGGAAATCAGTCTATAGTTGCACTTACACCTGTATATAAACAGACATTAAATCAAGGGCAAAGAGAAGCTGTTGCTGTTACTAAAGTTTGGGGCATGACGAATGAGGAATATCCAACTTTTTGGTTTTTTGTCCCCTATCAAAAGTCTCTAATTGACTCCATTGAGTTTGCTGTCAAAGATGAGTCAGGTAAATCAAGCCAAACTCTTTACCGAACAATAGTAACAATACCAGAAGTACCAGGAATTGTTAGCATTCGCTTAAATGAAAACCCATTGCAAGTAGACAAGATGTATCACTGGTTTTTTAAGATAAAAGTCATTTGCAATCCCCAACAACCTCCAGAACGAGAGTATGTGGAAGGATGGGTGCAACGGGTCAATCCAAATCCTAAATTAGTAGATAGCTTGAAGCAAGCAACTCCTCAGCAACGGGTAAACCTTTATGCCGAGAATGGTATTTGGTACGATGCTGTGACTACTTTGGCTGAATTACGTCTTAGCAAACCTGAAGATCCAACTCTAGCGGTGGAGTGGATGAATTTGCTTCAATCCGTAGATTTAGAGAATTTAGCTAAACAACCTTTAATAGAATGTTGCCAAGCTAATGCTAAGTAGCACAGCAAAGCAATAGTCTCTTTCCCTCTGCTCCTTAGTCACTGAGCAACTACTCTCAAGTCTGTAGCGACTACTATCGTGTTTCCTACCTCTTGCCTTCGTATAAGCGATCGCAGAAATCGACAAAGAAGAATTTGAGGTTTTCCCAGGAAACTTTATGGCATGGAGCGGGGCAGTGAAGGATTCTTTGTTGTCAATAAAGGGGAGAATAAATTTAATATCCCAGCACTGGATTTGACCTTGACGAATTTAGATGGATGTTATCGGGAACTCCGTAATAATTTTACTGTTGCGATTGAACGTCGCGATCGCAAGAAAAAATTTATAACTCGTTGGGGAAGCTGGAATAGAGGCGGTATGGAAGTTCAAAAACGCGATGCACTCTATTTTATTCGAGAACCTTTTACAGCAGTTTTCTTTTGCATGAGGTACAAAGTCACTGGTTTTGAGGCAGGAGGCAGGAGGCAGAAGGCAGGAGGCAGGAGGCAGGAAGCAGAAGAATAATTTGGTTTGTGAATTCTTGGTTCTGTACCTCATTTAGTTGCAAACTGCTGTAATCAATGTCAAATGTAGATGCTCCCTCATGCTCTTAGAGGATGTTTGAAAAGTCCTTTTCTTGGTAACAAAACATTCTAGATCCCCCTAAATCCCCCTTAAAAAAGGGGGACTTTGAAAGGTTTCGCCCCCCCTTTTAAGGCAGGGCTGTTTCATTCGATCTCTTAGGGATTTTGTCAAGAGTATGAGTCAGAAATTTGCTTGAGTGGGATAAAGAAAAATTACCACCTCAACCAGCAAATTTAAGTGCGTTCACCATTTTCTTGCCCAATCAGATTTTTTAGTCACCTGGTTTTTTTGGTTGAAACGCTTGTAAATCAGCGCCTTTTAGGGAATGAAACAGCCCTGCCTTTTAAGGGGGGTTGGGGGGATCAATAAGTGCCTAAAATCACAGCCAACCACTTTTCAAACAACCTCTTAGGCAAGAGACGCGATGAATCGCCGTCTCTACAATAATTAGTCTGGCAATTTATTGCGTCTTGGTGATGATTTATGATTATTGCAAGCGTACAGATACACTACCTGCATGGGCTGGCAAACCTTCTGCTTCTGCTAAGGTGACAGCTGCTTTGCCTATCGTCTGTAATGATTGTTTGTCACATTCTAAAAAAGTAATTCGTTTGAGAAAGTCGTAGACACTCAAACCAGAAGCAAAGCGGGCAGAACGGGCAGTTGGCAGTACATGGTTGGGGCCTCCTAAATAATCGCCAATCGCTTCTGGAGTATAGCGTCCTAAAAACACGCTGCCGGCACACTTAATTTGATTGGCAAGCAGTTGCGGGTTGTCCACACACAATTCCACATGTTCTGGAGCTAGTTGATTGAGCAGTGGTATACTCTCGGCTAAATCGCTAACCAGAATCACGGCTGCATAATTTTGCCAACTTGCACTGGCAACTTTTCTGGTGGGTAAATCGGTGAGAATTTTCTCAACAGCCTTGATTACTTGTTGCGCGAAGATTTCGGAATCAGTAATTAAGATTGATTGGGCATTAGGATCGTGTTCTGCTTGCGATAGTAAATCCCAGGCAATCCAATCTGGGTTGTTTTGGCTGTCGGCTACCACTAAAATTTCTGAAGGGCCAGCAATGCTATCAATGCCAACAGTGCCAAAGACTTGGCGCTTGGCTTCAGCAACATAAGCATTACCAGGGCCAACAATTTTATCTACCGGGGCAATGCTTTCTGTACCATAAGCTAATGCTGCGATCGCTTGCGCCCCACCAATGCCATATATTTCTGTCACACCAGCAACTTGAGCAGCAGCCAATACAACAGGATTAATCTCACCACCGGGCATCGGTACTGTCATAACAATTCTTTCAACACCAGCAATTTTGGCTGGTAAAGCATTCATCAACAAAGAACTTGGATAGCTAGCCCGTCCCCCTGGTACATAAATTCCCACTTGCGACAGCGCCACCCAATTCAATCCCAGTTTTACCCCCACTGCATCGGTGTAGCCAATATCTTGCGGTAGTTGTTTTTGATGGAAAGCCACAATCCTTTCAGCAGCAAATTCCAGCGCCGCCAAGACATCGGCAGGACATTGGGCTGCGTGTTCGGCAATAAAGGTTTCGCTAAGATGCAAAGATTGGAGATTGTTGCGATCGAAGCGGCTAGTATAGTCTTTAACTGCGGCATCACCACGCACTTTGACATCAGCTAGAATCTCGCGTACTGTCCCACTAACATCAACTGTAACTTCCCGGCGATCGCTTACAAGAGTTTTGAATTTGGCAGAAAAATCTTTGTCGGTAGTTTGAAGTAGCTGCATGGACAGTATCTTAAAAGCAGTGAGGTCAATAATTAGTTTAACTCCTGATTAACTTGCTAGATATGACTGTGGCTTATATGCAGCATCACTCTTTTTCAGATGTAAGCTGAAAGAAAGCACAAAAGATTATGAGTTAACATCCTATGCAGCAGTCCGCAAGAGGCAATTACCGGGATCTTTGGCGGCAGCTTGTTACTTTGGCTGCAATCTTTGGTGCTTTCTTTATCAACGTAGTATCGAACATTTTTCCGCTCAATGGACTTAGCATCGGGGAAATTTCCAATACTTTGTTTAAAAATGTCCTGATTATCCCTGCCAATTACGCCTTTGCCATCTGGGGGCTGATTTACCTGGGGTTGTTTGCTTTTGGGGTATACCAAGTTCTACCTAATCAACGAGATGAGCCTGATTTACGTAAGACAGGTTATCTGTTGGCGATCGCCTGTGTTGCTCAAAGTATCTGGGTGTATCTGTTTTTGTCTCGGTTTTTTGCTATTTCTATAATTGCAATGCTCTTGATTCTGTTGCCGCTAATTGGTGTTTATGTGCAGTTAGAAATTGGCAAATCGCGTGTACCTCGGCTGAAAAAATGGTGTATTCACTTCCCAATTAGCATTTATCTAGGTTGGATTAGCGTGGCGACCATTGTCAATGTAGCGTGTGCCTTGGATTTTCACGGGTGGAACGGTTGGGGGATTTCTGCTGTAATCTGGACTCTCATCATGGCATTGATAGCAACAGCAGTTGCAGCAGTTATAGTCATCCAGCGTCGAGACATCGCTTATACAGGAGTAACAGTCTGGGCATTAGTAGCGATCGCACTTAAACACTTTGATAACTCAATGCTCAGAAATACCGTATTGGTTTTGGCAATTCTCCTAGTTTTAACCGCAACGATTAACAGCTTACGCACCCAAAAAGAACATATTTAAGTATGATGACATACCCGCCTAGCGTTTCTCAAGAGAGAACTTTTAGCAAGCGTTCGTTAAGCACGCACAGTAATGGTCGGTTGTTACATAGGACTTACGCAAGAGCTTTCTGAAACTCTTATTTCTCCGTGTCCTCTGCGCCCTCTGTGGTTCGTTTTTTCATGATTTTGCGTAAGTCCTGATTTTATTTTAGGGTTGGATGAATATAAAATCCGATATCTATGTTGTTTTTTGCTGCATATATTGCTTTTCTTTTAACCTATCTATAGGACTCGTATTTGATTTTTGAAAAAAACTCAGTACACTTTTATTCCTTCTTGCCTGTTCCCCGTTCCCTGTTCCCTCCCTACGCAAATAATTTCAGGAATCAAAGCGGATTCCTATATATAAAGTACGTATTAGACTTTAGATAAAAAACTAACTTGTTCGCGTAGAGTTTACGCGAACAAAACTAATAATTAATCTTGCTTATAGTTCAATACGCTTGGTTTAAGGGTTATTGGTGTAGATAATTGGTCTTTTCAGACGCGATAAATCGCGTCTCTACATCTGGGTTTTGGGTTTATCTGAACTGTATTGGCTGACATTTTTCTGCAAAAAAGAATTGAGCAACGAGATTAGACCTCTTGCATAAATCAAAAATAAGAAAGAACCCCACCCCGCCAAAGCTACGCTTTGTCTCCCCTCCCGAAGAGCGGCTACGGTGTACACACATCTTTGTATAAAACCAAAATCGTTGAAGATCCCCCTAAATCCCCCGATAAATTGGGGGACTTTGACTCTGGTTCCCCCTTTTTTAAGGGGGGTTAGGGGGGATCTAAACGCTGTGAGGCAACTCTCAAAGACTTGTGTGTACACCGTAGCCTTTATAAGGGAGAGGGATTGAGGGTGAGGTAAAGCAGAGACATAAATTGTATGTTATTTAATTCTTATTCCTTACCCTTTAGGACTTACGCAAAAACCCTCTCAAACTCTCATTCCTCCGTGAACTCTGCGCCCTCTGTGGTTCGTTTTCCGTTACCCGTGCGTAAGTCCTATCTAACAATATCAATCTCAGATTTTCGTCGAAGAATACCCCGAACAATTTGGTTGTTAAAGTTCTCGTCTGCTAAAAGGCGCAGCATTTCAACTCTGCCCTTGGTGGGTAAGTCTTGCCATGAGGCGATCGCGTATTCCAATTGGATTGAAACGACGCTCATTTTACTCATTACTCATTACTCCTGCAAATTTGGTTCACCGATGATGACACCAAAACTGTATGAATAAAAAATGGGTAAATCTCATCAAAGTCAACACCCTAGGCTATGCCCTCACCCCCAGCCCCTCTCCCAAAATGGCTACGGTGTACACACATCTTTCTAGAAAACCAAAATCGTCCTAGATCCCCCTAAATCCCCCTTAAAAAGGGGGACTTTGAGAGCTTTTTGCCCCCC
>NZ_CAWUDN010000133.1:0-17955 GCF_963920915.1 Nostoc sp. PCC 9305 | reverse complement strand
GTTAAGAAAGATGCGGGTAATGGATAGCCGCTTGCGGGGAGGGGTTGGGGGTGGGGTGTTAGAGACTTTTGCAAGAGGTCTATTGAGTCAACTGCTGGTTTTGAGTTGTAAAATTTTGATACTATTTTTGTTCGAGTTGTTTTATCAACTCTTCAGCTTTACGGAGATCGTACTTGCGTCCTTGCTGCTCGAATAAATCTCGGCAGCGCCGCATATAAGCTAAACCCTCCGCCTTTTGCCCAGATAGCACTAGAGCGTTACCTAAGTTTCCGTATGCTTCGGCAAAAGTTGGATTGAGGCGAATTGTTTCTTTATAAGCCGCGATCGCCCTTGAGCAAAAATTTGCGATTTAGTGACTCTCTAAAATCACGATTTTCATAGATATTTAGGACTTACGCACTTAGCTGAGATATTGAAACTAAGAATGAAAAATAGTACAACGCCCCATGCTCAATTACAAAATTCCCAAAAAATGGTTAATTTTGCTTACAGTGGTTGAAGAAGTCCTATAATGCTTAATCTACGACCACGACGCTTTGTTTGTAGGACTTACGCAAAGGTAAGGAAAAACGAACCACAGAGGACGCAGAGGTCACGGAGGAAGAGAGTTTGAGAGAGTTTTTGCGTAAGTCCTAGTTTGTTCTAAGGATTTTTGCTCACCTCGCTGGTAATAAGTGTAACTTGGCTCACTCCACATGCAGAAGCCTGATTCATCTAAATATTTCAAGTCTATTTCTCCAGTAGCAGCAGATGGTTCTAACATATCTAGGTCTGCTTGCTTGATTTCTCTGGTTTTTGGGTCTTGTTTCCCTTTGTGACAAATTCAAAGCTCGTTTCCAAATGACCCCCTTTTTTTGAGTACCCGTCTTAACCTGTCGGGACTCAATTCAATTTTGCGATCTAGAATTTTCATCAAAAAACCTTAACCAAACTGTATTGCCCTGTCTCTTTATTTGTCATTAGACAGAATTATTTTATTAAAAAATCCGCCTCCAGATGCTAGCAAAAAGTCTGCTAGACCAACCATTATGCTATCTGGCGTGTTTGTAAACATTGTGCAATCAATGACATTTGCGATCGCCACCAGAAAGGGCGGGTACGCCATCGCGCCACAATTTGGCACAACAAACTGAACTGACGGGAGGATACTGCGTGAAAATAGGTGCTAACTACTTGGGTAACGGAGAGTGTGAATTTACAGTTTGGTCTCCGCTATTAGATAGCGTCACGGTACAAATTTTGACGCCAGAACAGCAGTTAATTCCCCTCAAGCCTCAATCTGAGGGATACTGGCACACGAAAGTCAACGATGTGTATCCGGGTACGCTTTATCGGTATGTCTTGAATGGCCAAGACAATTTTGCCGATCCGGCATCGCAGTATCAACCGGAAGGGGTACATGGGCCATCGCAAATTGTCGATCCTTCTTTTGAATGGACTGATGAAGGATGGGCGGGTATTCCTGTAGAGTCGATGATTTTCTATGAAGTACACGTTGGGACATTCACGCCGGAAGGAACTTTCACTGCCATAATTCCCCGTTTACCAGAACTGCGGGAACTGGGAATTAACGCCATTGAAATCATGCCCATCTCCCAGTTTCCGGGAGACACTCATGTTGAGGCAACTCTGGCATATCGCAACTGGGGCTATGATGGCGTTTATCCTTATGCTGTCCAAAATTCCTACGGTAGTCCAGCCGAACTCAAGCAACTGGTAAATGCTTGCCATCAAAATAATATCGCTGTTGTGCTGGATGTGGTGTACAACCACTTTGGGCCAGAAGGCAACTATATGAGTCAGTTCGCGCCCTACTTTACTAAAACCTATAAAACGCCGTGGGGCGAAGCGCTGAATTTCGATGATGCCCATAGTCAGGGTGTGCGAAATTATTTTATCGAAAATGCGCTTTACTGGTTGGGCGAATTCCATATAGATGCATTGCGGTTGGATGCCATTCAAGCAATTTATGACTTGGGGGCGAAGCATTTTCTGTGGGAACTGGCGGAAGCAGTTCATCATTTCTCACAACAAGGGCAAAAATGGAAACGCCATCTAATTGCTGAAAGCGATATGAATAATCCGCAAATAATTCGTCCGGTAGAATTGGGTGGATATGGTCTTGATTCTCAGTGGAGTGATGATTTTCACCACGCATTGCATACACTGTTGACAGGCGATCGCCAAGGATATTATCAAGATTTTGGGAAATGTGCTGATTTAGCAAAAGCTTATAGCGATACTTTTGTCTACGATTGGAAGTACGCACCACATCGCAAACGATTTCATGGCGTATCTTGCCGCGATCGCCCTTTATCACAGTTTACAGTCTGCATTCAGAATCACGATCAAATCGGCAATCAAATGAAAGGAGAACGCCTCACCCAGCGGATCTCTTTTGAAGGATTAAAGTTAGCTGCTGGCGCTGTGCTGCTATCGCCCAACTTACCCTTGTTATTTATGGGAGAAGAATACGGCGAAACTGCACCCTTCATTTACTTTGTCAGTCACTCCGATCCCGATTTGATTCAAGCAGTTCGAGCCGGACGCAAACAAGAATTTGAAGCATTTCACTATGCAGACGATCCCCCAGATCCAGAATCGGCAGAAACTTTTCTCAAGTCTAAACTTAATTGGGAATTACGCAATCAAGGAAAGCACAAAGTTCTCTGGGATTGGTATCGTCAGTTAATTAATTTACGCAAGACACATCCAGCCCTTCTCAACCAAGACCGCAATTTCATCGAAGCGACTAGCGATGAAAAGAAGGAAGTGGTTATCGTGCGGCGTTGGTGCGAATCGAGTGAAATAATATTTGTGATGAATTTCAATTCGTCGCCAGTGACAGTAACTTTGCCGTTTGAGCATAATGCTAATAAATTGTTGGACTCTGCTGATACCTCATGGTCTGGGCATGGTTCTGAAGCTGCTGAACATCTGTCTGTGGGACAAGAAGTGAAATTGCAACCAACTAGTCTAGTACTCTATGAAAAAGGATGAGGGAGAGAGTTAGAACTTAAAGTTTCAGCTTCATAACCTCAATGTTTGAGCTAAAAGGCTTAAGGTTCGAGCTAAAAGGTTGTTTGAAAAATGGTTGGCTGTGATGTTAAGCACTTATTGATCCCCCCTAACCCCCCTTAAAAAGGGGGGAACCGGAATCAAAGTCCCCCTTTTTAAGGGGGATTTAGGGGGATCTAGAACTTTTCACTAACGAGAAGAGGACTTTTCAAACATACTCTCAAAGCTTCAATGTTCAAGCTCAAAACCTCATCTTCCTCATCCCCCTTACTCCCTACTCAAAAAAAATATGCGAATTCCTACCGCCACTTATCGAATTCAGTTTACACCTCAGTTTGGCTTTGACAACGCTAAAGCGATCGCAGCTTATCTAGCAGATTTGGGTATTTCTGATTTATATGCCTCCCCCATTTTCAAGGCACGATCCGGGAGTACACATGGCTACGATATAGTAGATGCCACTCAACTCAATCCAGAATTGGGAACTAATGAATCTTTTGATGCATTAGTTGATGAAATCCAATCCCTTGGTATGGGCTGGTTACAAGATATTGTGCCCAACCACATGGCCTATAGTAGCGAAAACGATTACTTGATGGACATATTGGAACACGGCCCAGATTCCAGTTATACCGACTACTTCGACATTTCTTGGAATGCTCCCTTTGGCGATCGCCAAGAGCGAATTCTCGCGCCACTATTGGGAGATTTCTATGGTGTATCTCTGGAAAATGGACACATTCAACTGCAATACGAACAGAACGGTTTAACTGTCAACTATTACAGCTTGAAATTGCCACTCCGTTTAGAATCTTACACAAAATTTATTACCCATAATTTAGGGAAACTCACCCGCACACTCGGACGCAATCACCCCGATTTTATTAAGCTTTTGGGGATTCTCTACATTCTCAAAAGTGTACCCTCAGAAGTTGCGGGAAAACAGCGACAAGACCAGATTGCATTTATCAAAGGATTAGTTTGGGAACTCTACACCACAAACGATGCCATCCGCGAGTTCATTGACGAAAATATCGAAACTTTCAACGGAGAACCCGGTAATTCCGAAAGCTTTAACCTTCTAGATGAATTACTAAAAGACCAGTTTTACCGTCTCGCTTTCTGGAAGGTTGGCGCAGAGGAAATGAACTACCGCCGTTTCTTTACTGTTAACGAACTGATTTCTGTGAAAGTTGAAGAAGTACGGGTTTTTAATAATACTCATAGCCTAATTCAAAAGCTGGTTGAGGAAGGCAAGTTTACAGGTTTACGCATCGATCATATTGATGGACTTTATAACCCAATCCAGTATCTCGAAAGGCTGCGGGAAAAAATGGGTGATGTTTATATCACTGTTGAGAAGATTTTAGAACTTACCGAACAACTACCAGAAAATTGGGGAATTGAAGGAACATCTGGATATGACTTTCTCAATTATGTAAATGGCGTATTTTGTCAAACAGAAAATCAATCACAGTTCGATAAAATATACCAAAACTTTATCGGTTCCAGAGTAGATTATGCATCAATAGTGAAGGATAAAAAGCACCTGATCCTAGAAAAGAATTTAGCAGGTGATATTGACAGTTTGGCTCTTTTATTAAAAAATATCTCCAGCAAATATCGCTATGGCAATGATTTTACGCTGAATGGATTAAAAAGAGCGATCGCTGAAGTTTTGACACTGTTCCCGATTTACCGTACCTACATTACGCCCGATGGAATTGGAGATAGCGATCGCGCTACCATTCAAGAAGTAATTAGCCAAGCCAAAGAACAAACGCCCCTGTTGCAGCACGAACTGACTTTTATTGAAAAGTTAATGCTCCTAGAGTTTGATGATTCTCTGACTCAAACAGAACGCGAACAGTGGATATATTTTGTTTTGCGAATGCAGCAATACAGCGGCCCGCTAATGGCAAAAGGCGTAGAAGACACGACATTATATGTCTACAATCGGTTGCTGTCGCTGAATGAAGTCGGGGGTAATCCAGGTCATTTTGGGATTGATGTAACCAAATTTCATGCATTTAACAAACAGCACCAAGAAACCTGGCCTCACACAATGAACACCACCGCTACCCACGACACCAAACGCGGCGAAGATGTGCGGGCCAGATTGAATGTCCTTTCAGAAATCCCCGATGAGTGGGATCAGCAGGTAAATACTTGGAGCGCCATTAATCGCGGACATCGTAGCCATCGCCAGGGCTTCGCTATACCCGATCGCAACGATGAGTATTTTCTCTATCAAACCCTAGTAGGGGCGTTTCCTTTTGCCGAACACGAACATGCATCCTTCGTGGAACGAGTGAAGGATTATATAATAAAGGCAATACGAGAGGCGAAGGTGCATACAGCCTGGTTACGACCTGATAGCGAGTATGAAGAAGCTTGTACCTCCTTTATTGAGAAAGTACTCGATCCTGCTATATCCGGGGAATTTCTAGAAGCTTTTCGTCCATTTCAACAGCGAATTGCCGACTATGGTATCTTCAATTCTCTTTCCCAAACTTTACTAAAGATTACCGCACCCGGCGTACCCGATTTATACCAGGGAACGGAACTTTGGGAACTGAGTTTAGTCGATCCAGATAATCGCCGTCCCGTGGATTTTGAACAGCGACGTACTTACTTAAGCGCCATCCGCGAACAGGTAAAAACGGACATACTCGGATTAATTCAGGAGTTACTAAACGACAAAACAGACGGTAGAATCAAACTGTTTTTAACGGCTCAATTACTCCAAGCCAGAACAAACTATGTCTCATTATTCCAGGACGGCGATTATTTACCGTTAGAAGTTCAGGGAACCTACGCCAATCATATTATCGCCTTTGCACGACGGGAGGGGAATCAAACAGCGATCGCGATCGCGCCCCGCTTTTTAACCAGCCTCATCCAGCCAGGAGACAATCCCTTGGGCGAGTCAGTTTGGCAAGATACGCACCTGCAACTACCCCCCGGAACTTCCCCCACCTGGAAAAACATCCTAACTCAGCAGCCCTTACACACCACAGAAACCCTATCGATCGCAACAGCCCTCACCCACTTCCCAGTTGCCCTCTTAATTAGCACCGCCGAGTAAAAACATAAATCAATCCTACGCAGAGAGAACCCTGTAAAACCTCAGCGTTCCTCTGCGCTTCCCTTCGCGTTCCTTTGCGTTTAAAAAATTCTAAATATGACCACTCCCCCAACACTGACCACTGCGCAGATAGAAGCTGTGCGCCTCCACATCAAAAAAACGTGGAAAACCTTAACGCGATCGCACGAACACTTATTACAATCCGCAAAGGATACCAAGCTAGACCACAAACCAGGTACTCCCTGGATCGTCTACATTTCCCCCTTAGAAGATTGTCCCAATATCCAGACTGTGTTAGAGCGATCGCTATCTTCCAAAGATATGCAACAGCTAGAAATTCGCACTTTGCCATCAGAAGTAGAAGCGATTAAACAGCATGGCTTACTATACCTACCAGGGCCTTATGTCGTACCAGGTGGTCGCTTCAACGAAATGTATGGCTGGGACAGCTACTTTATATTACTAGGACTTTTGCACGATGGAGAATTGGAGCTAGCACAAAGTCAAGTCGATCAATTGCTCTACCAAGTGCAACATTACGGCACTATCCTCAACGCCAACCGGACTTATATGCTGTCGCGATCGCAGCCTCCTGTTCTTAGTATGATGGTTTTGGCGTTATTCCAGCACACCCAAGATGAGGAGTGGTTGAAGGCAACCGTACCGCTGTTAGAGCAATTTTATTATTACTGGGTAGTACCGCCCCATTTGAATCCCGGAACCGGCTTATCCAGATTTTATGCCTTTGGCGAAGGCCCCGCGCCAGAAGTCGTGTTCTCCGAGCGGGATGAGGAGGGAAAAAGCCACTACGATCGCGTCAAGGAATATTACCAAACCTTTGAGATTGACGATTATGACGTTAATCTTTACTACGATCGCGAAAATGACAAACTGACCCACCTATTTTACAAGGCCGATCGCACCATGCGCGAGTCCGGTTTTGATATCACCAACCGATTTGGCCCCTTCAGTGCTGATATCCTCCACTATGCTCCTGTGTGCCTCAACAGCTTGCTATATCAGGTAGAACAAGACTTGGCGCACATTAACGCTATTTTGGGGAACGAACAACTGGAAAAACAATGGCGCGATCGCGGCGGATATCGGCGCGATCGGATCGATCAATTTCTCTGGAATGAAGAACGAGGACTCTATTGCGACTATCACTTCCAGAGTGGAAAACGCCGTTGCTACGAGTTTGCCACCACATTCTATCCCCTATGGCTAGGAATTTCTTCTCAAGCCCAAGCCCAGCGCGTCGTAGAAAATCTCTCTGTGTTTGAAGCCCCAGGCGGAATTCTTACCAGTACTCATATCACCGGAAACCAGTGGGATGCTCCCTTCGGTTGGGCACCATTGACGTTCATTGCTGTCCAGGGACTTCACCGTTATGGGTTTCATACAGAAGGCGATCGCATTGCCAACAAATTTCTCGCTATGGTAGTTAAAGAATTCGAGCGTCACAATACCCTCGTTGAGAAATATGATGTTGAACGCTGTTCTGCCAACGTTTCCGACGAAATCTCCTTTGGATATAGTTCTAACGAAGTTGGCTTCGGCTGGACAAATGGAGTCATTCTAGAACTCCTAGCAGGCGGTGGGAAAAAAGTTTAAAAAAAAGGCATGAGATTTTTTCTCACGCCCTGATCTGACTCACTTTTTAAATGAGCATTTCAGTCAATCAACTTATTTCCTCAATCTTTCCCAACTTGCAACTAACTGCACAAAAAATCTTTACGGCTGGGCGATCTGTCATTGAGTGAAATAGTATATAGCAATCTTAAATGAGTTACGAACAAAGAACAAAAATATCCCCAACTTCTTGAAGAAGTCGGGGATCTGAGTTTTTCGGCGGAAAGTAAATCAAATAGAATTGCTATATTGGGCTGGTGAAATGTTAAAGGGGAAAAGATAAAACACTTTTCCCCCCAATCGTTTTTTTGGCAAACTACTAGTACAACACGGCGGAAATAAACCAATCATTCTAAATCAACGAAACCCTTATGCTGGATTCATTTTTAATTTTTAAATCCGCCTTGTGGTACTAACCTAAATAACTATTAACGTCATTAATTTTATCTTGACAGATGTTAATCAGCCATTGAAATGCTCAAAGCCTGTATTTAGTTTAACTGTAGAAACGCTCAATTATAGCAGCTTACCCAATCAATGGCAGCATAACCTCCCCGATAAGTAGTCCAAGTAACCGCACAGGTTTTTCTTGACGAATAGCCTTCACGAAGTATATCAGTAATTTCTTGGTACAAAGGATTATCTTTCCACAAACATACCCAACCACCAACAGTTGGTAATGTAGGATTCATTTGAAGACATACACCCCTTCCTGCTACCTGACTATTTAGATGATATTCCCTAATTGTACCAGATGCAGTGTCAGCCAGAGATGGTGTATTACCCAGCATAACTAAAGCACAAGGCAAACCCAAATACTTGAAAAGTTTCGCTTTCATAAATTTTTATTTCTTTGCTATATGATTAAATGTCGAGAATTGACAAAACAAATGTCTAACTTAGACCTAAAGTAGTTTGAGTTAACTAAATCAAGCTAAATGAAAGCATATCTGAAAAGTAAAAAATACATCCTCCTAGACTACTAAACTAGCCTGAGAGAGTTGCTAGAAAATTTACTTTTTCAGATCAAAATGCCGATAAAAAACAAGTAAATATCATCAGAGGATGTTTTAAAAGTATTGGGCGAATCTAATTTGCTACTACACAACATTCCTCCACCATCGTGGACTAATGCAAAATCAAGAGTTTGTTAACCTGCGAAGGCAGGTAAAGTCTCGTGTAGCCGCGATTTTTAATCGCCCAGGCGAACAATAAATTAGACTTTTCAAATATCTTCTGAAATTCATAACCAGATTATATTAATATTTTGTTGCTGATAAGTCAAGTTAATAAAAATTATATTTTTAATTTTAACTATAGTCTTACTTAATCATTAGTAACCAACGAGATCCCCGACTTTTATAAGAAGTCGAGGATCTGAGTCTTGCAATTTTTACTAATCAAAGAGGATTGCTATATAACACTCTTTTTTACTATGAATAGAGAATATTTAAAACCTTGTTTCTCCGGCTTTGAAAAAGATTGAAGGTCAGTATCTTATTTTTATCTTTTCAGAGATATAAAACACCGATAAATAAGTAGTGCGGGCATTTTGCTAACTACTACAATATGGGAGCAAGATGCTCCCACTACTTTTAAAAACTATGGTTTTCAAAATAGTCCCTTTTCAAATCCGGGTAGTGCGGGCAGCTTGCCCGCTCCTATCAGCAGACTAATTATTATCATCTTTATGCTTATCGTAAGGTTCACCTGTAAAAGGTTGTACGCCTGTAGCAGGATAAGCATCATCATTAGGGCCGAAAATCCGCATTGCAGCTTCAGAAATATACTGGGTTATGTTCGCAATGATTTTGGAAATATCCATAATATTTGGACTCCTTCTTTTTGAGTCGCTTTAATGGTGATGCTTATACTCTAATCCTAATACTCAAGCCTTGCTCATATTCTCAATATATTGAGAATATATGCAATGTTTATTCAGATAACTTTGCAATACTTTAGCTTTTCAAAAAGTCAAGCTTTTCTCTTCGATTCTAATTGTAACATAGTTGTTTCTTTCAACTCCTTTCGGAAAAGAGCGAAGCAAAACAAACTTTCTCTGACAGGATATTCTTTTCCTTCATTAGCCACCCACTCTATTAACATTATTGCGCGCTATCACTATTAAAGAATATTAAGTATTTGATGAAGTTAGTATTAAGCTACCGATAAATCTACTGTTATCTGGCAATCTCAGACAATATACTTGCAGGGAGTTGACATTATTTATGGTAAATATTACCATAAATAAAAGAAGCATCTTGTAAGGAAGCTCTTGCATGACAACTTTGCCAGATTTGGACTATGTATATAAACAGCAAAGCCAGCAGAACCAGGAACTAAACCTTTCTGCTGATGACTACAGCTTGCTGACCGACCTTTACCAGTTGACGATGGCAGCTTGTTACACAGGCGAAGGTATAGAACAACGACGGGCAAGCTTTGAATTGTCTGTCAGACGGTTGCCAGAGGGTTTTGGTTATTTAATTGCAATGGGGCTGACGCAGGCATTGGAATATTTAGCCAAAATCCGCTTTAGTTCCGCGCAAATTGTGGCATTACAGGCAACGGGAATTTTTGCTCACGCAGGCGATCGCTTTTGGTCACTTTTAGCTGAGGGAAAGTTTACGGGTGATGTTTGGGCAGTACCCGAAGGGACGGCTGTGTTTGCCAATCAACCACTGTTGCGGGTGGAAGCACCCCTTTGGCAAGCCCAACTAGTAGAAACTTACCTGCTGAATACGATTAATTACCAGACTTTGATTGCCACAAAAGCAGCCCGGTTGCGGGATGTAGCGGGGGAATCAGCAACACTTTTAGAATTTGGCACAAGACGAGCATTTAGTCCCCAAGGGTCTTTGTGGGCGGCGCGGGCGGCGTTGGCAGGTGGTTTAGATTCCACCTCCAATGTGTTAGCAGCGCTACAACTGGGACAACAGCCAAGTGGTACTATGGCACACGCTCTGGTGATGGCGTTGTCAGCAATAGAAGGCACTGAAGAACAAGCTTTTAGTGCATTTCATCGATATTTTCCGGGTGCGCCATTGCTGATTGATACTTACGATACCATTGCTGCTGCCCAGCGCTTGTCCGAAAAAGTAAATTCCGGGGAAATGCAATTAACAGGAGTGAGATTAGACTCAGGAGATTTAGTTACCTTATCAAAGCAGGTGCGATCGCTCCTCCCCGGTGTGCCAATTTTTGCTAGTGGCGACTTGGATGAGTGGGAAATTGCCAGATTAAAAGCTGCTGGGGCGCAAATTGATGGTTACGGATTGGGAACGCGACTAGTTACAGGTTCGCCTGTCAATGGAGTTTATAAACTTGTAGACATTGATGGCATCCCAGTGATGAAGCAGTCTAGTGGTAAAGTTACTTATCCAGGGCGCAAGCAGATTTTTCGCTCGTTTACGGGAGGTAAGGTAAAAGCAGACACATTGGGACTCTTAGGTGAAATTCCTCAACAAGAAGAACCTTTGTTGCAGTTGGTAGTGCAAGAAGGTGAACGAGTGCAGCCGTTGGAGTCGTTGACAACAATTCGTCAGCGTACTGCTGTCTCAGTTGCGAGTTTGCCACAAGAAACACGGCGTTTGCACGATCCTGTCTCGGTGCAGGTGGAAATTTCTGAGGGGTTACAGGTGTTGACGGAGGAAACAAAGAAACGAACCGCAGAGGCACAGAGAACACAGAGGTAAAATTACTCTTTCAGTATGTCTTAATTACGAACTACGAACTACGAATTACGAATTACTATGAGAGTTGCTTTGTTTGGAACTAGTGCCGATCCACCAACTGCGGGACATCAAAAAATTCTGAGTTGGTTGTCTGAGCGTTATGATTGGGTAGCGGTTTGGGCGGCGGATAATCCGTTTAAGTCTCATCAAACACCCTTAGAACATCGGGCGGCAATGTTGCGACTGTTGATTGCGGATATAGACGCGCCACGGCATAATATTGCTTTGGAACAAGAATTAAGTAGCTTCAGAACGCTGGAAACAGTTGAAAAAGCCAAGCTTACTTGGGGTGAAGATGCTGAATTGACGTTGATCGTTGGTTCAGATTTACTGAGTCAGCTACCACGTTGGTATCGCATTGAAGATTTGTTACAGGAAGTGCAACTACTGATTGTACCGCGACCCGGATATGCAATAGATGAATCTAGTTCAGAGGTAGTGCAAAAGCTGGGAGGGAAAATTGCGATCGCTAGTCTGACCGGTCTAGATGTTTCCTCAACAGCGTACCGCGAACATAGAGATCCCCAAGCCCTCACAGCCCCTGTAGTTGCCTATATTAATCGAGAGCATTTGTACGAATGCCAGGACGTTCTCAAAAAAAGATACCAACTCCGCTAAACCAACAACCTTTGGCCGATTTCAAGGTTGGTGTCGATAATGTAATTTTTTCTGTAGATACTGCACAAAATCGGCTGTTAGTTCTCCTAGTAATGCGACAGCAAGAACCATTTTTAAATCATTGGAGTCTTCCCGGTACTTTGGTACGTCCAGGAGAGTCTTTAGAAGATGCCGCCTATCGCATTATGGCAGAGAAAATTAAGGTCAACAATCTCTATTTAGAACAACTGTATACATTTGGCGGGCCGAATCGCGATCCACGGGAAGCAACTGATAGTTATGGTGTGCGTTATTTATCAGTTAGTTACTTTGCCCTAGTGCGATTTGAAGAAGCTGAATTGATTGCTGATCGCATGACTGGCATCGCTTGGTATCCAGTAAAAGAAGTGCCGCAATTAGCTTTTGACCATAATGAAATTCTGGCTTATGGACACAGGCGATTGCGAAATAAATTAGAGTATAGCCCGGTGGCTTTTGAAGTCTTGCCAGAAATGTTCACCTTGAATGATTTATATCAGTTATACGCCACAGTTTTAGGTGACAATTTTTCCGATTATTCTAATTTTCGAGCGCGTCTACTCAAGTTAGGTTTTTTATGCGATACCGGAATTAAGGTATCACGGGGTGCTGGTCGTCCGGCTAGTTTGTATAAGTTTGACGCGGAAGCTTTTGCTCCCTTAAAAGATAAACCTTTGGTGTTTATTTAATGCACTGTTACGTCGAGTTTAAGGTTCAAAGTCGAAGCAATTAATTTTAACTCTTGACCTCAAACTCCTAACTCCTAACTCCTAACTCTTAACTAAAATGAAGATTGCGATCGCTCAAATTAATCCTACTATCGGTGATTTGCTTTTAAATGCCCAAAAAATTCTAGATGCGGCACAACGTGCAGCATCTAGCGGTGCGCGTTTGTTGTTGACACCAGAACTTTCTTTGTGTGGCTATCCACCAAGAGATTTATTACTAAATCCTAGTTTTGTGGAAGCGATGGGTATCACTTTACAAAACTTGGCTCAAGATTTACCACCAAATTTAGCCGTGTTGGTAGGAACTGTTGAACCGAACCTCAATGCACATATTAGTGGCGGTAAAACTTTATTTAATAGCATGGCTTTGTTAGAAAATGGCCAAGTTAAGCAAGTTTTTCACAAACGACTTTTGCCTACTTATGATGTATTTGATGAACGTCGCTATTTTGAACCAGGGTTACAAGCTAATTATTTCACATTAGATAATATCGATATTGGCGTAACCATTTGCGAAGATTTATGGAACGATGAAGAATTTTGGGGAAAACGTAGTTATACAGTAAATCCGATTGCTGACTTAGCAATTTTGGGTGTAGATTTGATTGTAAATTTGTCTGCTTCGCCCTACACAGTTGGCAAACAGCAGTTCCGCGAAATCATGCTCAGGCATAGTGCAGTACGTTTTCAACAACCGATGATTTACACTAATCAGGTTGGGGGAAATGATGACCTAATTTTTGATGGGCATAGTTTTGTCTTAAATCGTCAAGGTGAAATCATGTCTCGCGCCTGTGGCTTTGATACAGATTTAGTAGTTGTTGAATTTGATGAAACCCAACGTGATTTTCAATTAGGTTCCGTAAAACCTGCATATCAATCAGAAGATGAAGAAATTTGGCAAGCTTTGGTTTTAGGAGTGCGAGATTACGCTCGGAAGTGTCGCTTTTCTAAAGTAGTGTTGGGTTTAAGTGGTGGGATTGATTCTGCAATAGTAGCTGCGATCGCCACGGCTGCACTTGGTAAAGAAAATGTCCTCGGTGTTCTCATGCCTTCCCCTTACAGTTCGGAGCATTCCATTAGTGATGCTTTGGCATTAGCCGAAAATTTGGGGATTAAGACTAATCTTTTGCCAATTGGCGAGTTAATGCAAGGCTTCGATCGCACTTTAGGCGATTTGTTTGCGGGTACTGAGTTTGGATTGGCTGAAGAGAATATCCAATCGCGGATTCGCGGTAATTTATTAATGGCGATCGCTAATAAATTTGGTTATCTGCTTTTATCTACTGGTAACAAGTCAGAAATGGCAGTTGGTTACTGTACTCTCTACGGCGATATGAATGGCGGGTTAGCAGTGATTGCAGATGTTCCTAAAACCCGTGTGTATTCACTTTGCCATTGGTTAAATCGCAATAATGAAATCATCCCGCAAAACGTTTTGACTAAAGCACCCAGCGCCGAACTCAAACCAGGCCAAGTCGATCAAGACTCTCTACCGCCTTACGAAGTTTTGGACGATATTTTGCAACGCCTGATTCACAATCACCAATCAGCAGCGCAAATTGTTGCAGCCGGTCACGATGCGGTGATTGTAGACAGAGTAATTCAAATGGTGGCGCGGGCTGAATTTAAACGGCGACAAGCACCCCCCGGTTTAAAAATTACCGATCGCGCCTTCGGAACAGGTTGGCGAATGCCAATTGCTAGTAACTGGGTTGGTGTTAAAAAAGCTTACCAGGCTAAAACTACAGCTACACCTAACCTTAGTTTGTTGTGATAGACAAGATGCTCATCCGCGTTGTCCAGGCGCGGATAAGCATTACCATTGAAACTAAAGTCTCAAAGAAAATTATGTTAGATGAAGCAAATTTTGAACAACGTTTAGCGATTCTTGAACAAACAGTTGCAGATATCAAACATCAAGTCATTGATGCGCCTACCTATAGTAATTGGCTAGAAAAGGTTATTGGCTCAATCTCTGATGAACCAGCATTTTTGGAAGCTTTAGAGTATGGTCGGTCATTACGCCACGCTGACATATTTACAGAAGAGACTGGCGTTTAACTTCTGAACTCGAAGCTTGCACCTTGGAACATGAGTTGTCGAGTTAAAAGAGCGATCGCTTGACCTTTAACCCTCGAAGTTGCGCCTTTTATCCTCAAAGTTGCGCCTTTAACCCTCGAAATTGCACCTTTTATCCTCGAAATTGCGCTTTTTATCCTCGAAGTTGAGCCTTTTATCCTCGAAGTTAAGCCTTTTATCCTCAAAGTTGCACCTTTTATCCTCGAAGTTGCGCCTTTTATCCTCGAAGTTGCGCCTTTAACCCTCAAAGTTGCACCTTTAACCCTCATCATTCTACTTTTGAACTGAAAGTTTGCACCTCAGAACACAAGTTGTCGAGTTAAAAGGTCGTAGACATAGCCTGTTGGAGATATTGCTCTATCTCAAAGCCTCACTAATAGTCTAGTTTTACTCATCTAAACGGTGTGCGATCGCATTCAGCAATTCCTCAAAGTCTGATTTGCTGTGAATATCAGGGGTGAGCGTGTTCATATCTTTGAGAATGTTCGCAAGCCGTGGTAGGTATTGGCGAATTTCCGCATAAAGGTCGATATCCTCTCGAAAGCCGTCTAGGTTTGCTGCGGATACCTTTTTTAAGGCAGCATCCAATTCCTGAACTTTGTTTTCCCAATATTCAACATACTTAAGCCTATCAATAGCGTCATAAATTTGGGCATCTGGTAAAACAATAGGGAAGATGCGATCGCCAAACTCTCCATTTTTAGCAATTTGCACTAGCTCAAACATACAATTGGGAGATTTTAAATACTTGTCACTAATAACTGCGATCGCACATTTACCGCGTCCAATACGTTCCATGAAGGCTTTAATCAGTCCTTTGTAGCCCAAATCGCGTTTATCACGGATGATTTTGACTCCTTTTGCCTGCAAAGTCTCATCTAGTTTATTGACAAATTTCTCACTTTCTCCGCCCCAAGCATAAGAGATGAAAATTTCCTTCTCGAATTCCATTGCAGATTGACTATTCATGATACGTTTTTGTTCTTCTTCACTATCTCGTAAACGATGCGTCAATGATTCATTTCTCTCTTGCTCCAGTTCGCTTTGCAACTGTGCAACTTGGGGATTAAATTCCTCATCTAGTTTAATGGCTTGAAACATGACATCATCAATTAACCTGCGGACATCTACCATTTCATAGCTGTTTTCGCACTCAATTTGGTAACGACCCGCGTTCAAACGTTTGTTGAGTTTTTCCAGAGAATAGGAATAAGGGATGGGCAGATTTTTACAAGTTTCGCATTTACAAGGAACTAAAGTTTGATATTGCAAACGTTCGTAAGAGTTATGGATTTTTTCGAGTTCATGGGTGACAACAGTCATCAATTCTTTTTTGCGGTTTCCGGCTACACGAATTTTAATTTCCCGTTGATTGTAGTTTTCAATGACTTCTGCACGAGTTTGGTCTTGGTTGAGAATAACACCGCTTTTCCAAACGAGTTTTTGCTGTTCAATCCAAGGGTGCGTCTCAACAATAAAGCGAGAGAGGATGCCTTTTGGCATGAAGTCATAGGTGTAGCGCAGGATTAGATTGTTGCGATCGTCCCAGGTATAATCAGCTTTTTCAATGGAGAGCAATTGAGGCGCAATATAAATGTCACGACGACCCGGAATTTCGTAGCAAAGCTTAAACCGCATCATTAATTGCAGGAGTTCATCTCGCATATCTGTATATTTGCCGTCTTGCCAAATATCTTTGAGGTTTTCCTTGGTAAAACAACCTAGCTTTTGCTTGACAGTTTGATTATCCAAAACTTTGTAAACGGCAGTTGTTCCCCATTCCGGTTTGAGGATGATGTAGTGTTTGAGGGTAGAATCGTCTTGAAAGTGGAGACAAACGCCGAGGTCGTGTAAATAGCTACTCAAGCGTAGCATGTCTTTACGGTCAGTTAAATTATTGACTCGACAAAGGGTAAAGTATTCTTCAACGCTGATGTAATTGCGGGAATTGTTCTCTAGAGCGGTTCTGACTCTTACCCAGAGTTTTGGTAAAGGTATGCCGACATGGTTAAGTCTGCTGATGTATAGCTGAATCGCGTCTTTAATCTCGGCTAAACCGCGATTAGTTTCTAAATTGGTTGCCAGTATTTTCTCCAGATTGCTGAATTCTCCTCGTAACTGGCGTTCATTGACTTCGCACTGACGGTCTTGTTTTTCGTTTTTGATGATGAGAACTGGACTTTTGTCGCTCAAGAGTTCGACAACCTTAAGCCACCAGTAAAAATCAGTGTTTTCTTTGCGAGTGTCGGCAACTAAGGCATAGAGAGAACGCTTGCTGAGGAAAAACTGATGGGTTTGGTGGTAGATTTCCTGACCGCCAAAATCCCAGATGTTGACGCGAAAATCTTTGCCATTGGGCTGTGTAAAGTGCCACCGGATCACCTCAATGCCTTGGGTTGATTTCTCTTTTGGCTGGAGTTTATAGTTTTCATCTGCAATTTTCTTGGCTAAAGAGGTTTTACCGGCTCCTCCTTCGCCAACAATCAAGAATTTTGCTTCGTAGAAGGATTCTGTTTCGGCTGGGTTTTGCACCCGAAAATAGAAATCGAGAATTTCGTTCACATCACCCGGATCTTCATATAAATTCTTCGGTCCCAAAATCTCTGGTGGAATGGGGACTGGATTTCTACGAAGATCAAGCTTTTTCAGGTTTGACAGTTGCCTGATTTCCCTTGGTAAACTGCTCAGGTGATGACTGCGGAGGTAGAGGGATTGCAGCTTGGTGAGTTGGCCAATTTCTGGTGGCAGACTGCTCAGTTGATTACCGTCGAGGTAGAGGGATTGCAGCTTGGTGAGTTGGCCAATTTCCGGTGGCAGACTGCTCAGTTGATTACCGTTGAGGTAGAGAGTTCGCAGCTTGGTGAGTTGGCCAATTTCCGGTGGCAGACTGCTCAGTTGATTACCGTTGAGGTTGAGGAATTGCAGCTTGGTGAATTGGCCAATTTCTGGTGGCAGACTGTTCAGTTGATTACTGTTGAGGTGGAGGGATTGCAGGTTGGTGAGTTGGCCAATTTCCGGTGGCAGACTGCTCAGTTGA
>NZ_CAWUDN010000132.1:0-17984 GCF_963920915.1 Nostoc sp. PCC 9305 | reverse complement strand
GAACTTATGGGAGTAGCTACAGAACTTATGGGAGTAGCTACAGAACTTATGGGAGCTTATAAATACAAAATTTAGTAATTAAATTACGAAAAATTACTGGTATTAGTCCAAAAATTTAGTAAAAAAATTGCGAGTTTTACTGAACCGGAACGCAGTTTAATTGAGGCAAGCTAGCTCTAGGAGCATCTTAAAGGAGTAATTTTATGTCTCGTAAAAAACGCACATCCCGTACTTTAGAAAAAGCTCAGTTAAGATCCGCCGGACTAAAATCGATTGTTCCAAGCGTCAAATTTGATGAAGATTATAGTCTAGAAAAATTAGTTGAGTCAATCGACCAGTTACGCAACAAAATTGATGTTTATAATACTGCTCTGTCTGTAGTTGACTCTTCTAAAACTGAAATTGAAGAGATGGAAAAAAATTTGAGTCAGCTTTCAGAAAAAATGCTGATGGTGGTTGCAATCAAGTACGGCAAAGACAGCCGCGAATATGAAATGGCGGGTGGTGTTCGCTATAGCGATCGCATCCGCAAAATCAGATCGAGCCGCTTGAAAAATGTTGCAGAACAAGCATCTGATGAAAATGCTAAAACTGCATAAAATGCAGGAGTAGGGACAATACTGTTCGGTTAAGACAAGAGACGCGATGAATCGCCGTCTCTACAACAATTAGTCTTTTGTAGAGACGGCGATTTATCGCGTCTTTAATAAATCCGGGAAAAATTGTTTCCAAAGTACCACCTCCGACTTTAGAGTGTTGAAATAACTCAAATAGCTATCTGAAGGCGAGGTATGACAACAAACTTTAGTCGGCGTGAATTTATCTTGCTGGGTTCAGCAGGGTTTGGTGCAAGCTTACTGCTGCAAGCTTGTAGTAATCAGACGACACCAACAGCCACAACAACGGGTAGTACTGAAGGGTTTAAAATAGCGATCGCTCTCCCTGGAGTGATTACCGATAAAGGCTGGAATCAATCTGGTTATGAAGGAATCAATTTAGCAAAACAAAAGCTAGGTGCAGAAACCGCTTATGTCGAAAAAGTCGCACAAGCAGATCAAACAGAAGTATTAACAGATTTTGCTCGTAAAGGCTACAATCTCATCTTCGCGCATGGCGGACAATTTGATGCCGCAATTGAACAAGTCGCTTCACAATTTCCCAACACGTTTTTTGTCGGAGTCAATGGTAATCTCAAGGGTGAGAATATTGCTTCTTTACGAATAGATCACTTACAAGCTAGTTATTTGTGTGGCATTATCGGTGCTTCTGTGACTAAATCTAATAAATTAGCTTATATTGCTGGAGAGAAGTTTCCCGCTACCGAAGGAGAACTGCGGGGATTTGAATTAGGGGCAAAGTCTGTTAAACCAAATATCCAAATTACTTCTACTTTTACAGGTGATTGGAATGATGTTGCCAAAGCTAAGGAAGCGACTTTGGCATTAATTTCTTCCGGGGCTGATGTCATCTATCAATGGTTAGATAATGCCTCAGCCGCAGTTTTACAAACAGCAGGTGAAAAAGGAGTATATGCTTTTGGTAACACCAATGATCAATTAGATGTTGCACCAAAAGCTGTTTTAACCAGTGCTGTCAAACGCTTAGATTTAGCCATAGTTTATATAGCAGAATTAGCCAAACAGAAACAAATCAAAGGACAAATATATACAATTGGTTTAGAAAGAACAGATATCTTATTTTTAGGGAAATTTGGAGCAATCATACCGGAAGTAGTTAAGCAAAAGGTATTGAATGCAAAGCAAGAAATTGTTAGTAAAAAAATCGTTTTTGAAGACTGCAAAGAGGCTGGGAAGGATACGCGCTGCGTGAAGAAAGCAACAACATAGGTTGAGCAGACTATATTAAAAAA
Organism: Nostoc sp. PCC 9305; assembly: GCF_963920915.1. Lineage (NCBI taxonomy): Bacteria > Bacillati > Cyanobacteriota > Cyanophyceae > Nostocales > Nostocaceae > Nostoc > Nostoc sp. PCC 9305. Next base: position 16,114 of record NZ_CAWUDN010000132.1, on the reverse strand, counting down.
CAGGAATAATTGTCTTTGTAGAGACGGCGATTTATCGCGTCTTTCTGGCCAGTATTTTAGACGCGATGAATCGCGTCTCTACAATGGGGGCAAGACGAGGGGGTGGGGGTGGGGTGTTAGGGATTTTTGCAAGAGGTATACTACAGTCCTCAACAAGCTATCAGTTTTGTGAGCATGAACTATTTACGCTTAAACAATATTACTAAACGCTTTGGGTCTTTTATTGCTAACGATAATATCAATCTCTCCGTTACATCTGGAACCATCCATGCAATACTAGGCGAAAATGGCGCGGGTAAGAGTACTTTAATGAATATTATTAGTGGACTCTATCAACCTGATGCTGGCGAGATTTATCTCCAAGAACAACCAATCAAAATCACTTCACCAAATGAGGCAATTAAATTAGGTATTGGCATGATTTACCAACACTTCATGCTTGTACCGAAACTTACTGTCACAGAAAATATCATCTTAGGGATGGAGAAAACTTGGCGGCTGAATCTACAAGATAAACAGCAAGAAATCGCCGCCTTATCCCAAGCTTATGGATTAGAAATTGACCCCACTGCCAAAGTTGAAAATTTATCTGTTGGGGCACAACAACGGGTAGAAATTCTCAAAGTTCTCTACCGTCGAGCAAAGTTGTTGATTCTTGATGAACCTACAGCAGTTTTGACACCGCCAGAAGTAGAATCATTAATTGCTATCTTGCGCCAATTGGCAGCCGCAGGTAACACAATTATTTTTATCAGTCATAAATTAGAAGAGGTAATGAATCTCTGTGATTCAGTCACAGTTTTGCGCCAGGGAAAGGTAGTAGCAACAACATCAACTGAAGCGGCGACACCTCAGCAGTTAGCAACATTGATGGTAGGACGGGAGGTAGCTTTACAGTTAAATAAAAGTCCTACATTACCAGGAGAAATCATCCTATCAGTGCAAAATTTGCAAGTTGCTGATGAAAGAAATATTCTGGCTGTAAATAATGTCTCTTTTGAACTGCGGGCGGGAGAAATTTTAGGAATTGCTGGTGTCGATGGTAATGGACAGCGAGAATTAGCTGATGCGATCGCTCTTGTACGGACTATTAAGCAGGGTAAAATTGAGTTTACGCACAAAGATTCTTTAGTGGGCTACATCCCAGAAGATAGGCAGACAATGGGATTGGTGTTGCAATTTAGCATCGCCCAAAATTTGATTTTAAAAGCTTTTAAATATCTGCCGTTTTGTCACCGTTTTTTGTTACAACAAGAAGCGATCGCAAATCGTGCCCAAGCTGCAATGCAAGAGTTTGACATTCGGGCGAATGGGATTGATATCAAGGTAAGTCAGCTTTCGGGAGGAAATCAACAAAAAGTGGTGTTAGCGAGAGAACTGGCGCAAACACCAGCTTTAATTATCGCCATGCAACCCACAAGGGGGTTAGATGTGGGTGCGACAGTAGCCGTTCAGTCTCGAATCTTAGCAGAACGCGATCGCGGTGCGGCAATTTTGTATATTTCTACTGAGTTGGAAGAAGTGATGGCAATGAGCGATCGCATTGCTGTAATCTACAGAGGTGAGTTTGTGGCTATTTTGGATGCAGCCACGGCAAAGGTGGAAGAAATTGGTTTATTAATGGCTGGGGGAATTAATTAATTAGGAATTATTTTATGCCCATTGCGATCGAGAAATGCAATAAAATGAGAAAGTGCCTAATTGTTCAAAGATATCAATATTGCTGATGAGCAACTCTCTATCTTTTCAGACAGTCATTGAATATGTAGAGGCTCTGTCAACCGAAGAGCAAGATTTACTACTCGAACTAATTTCTAAAAGACGCATTGAACAACGGCGTAAAGAAATTGCGGCAAATGCTGCACAAACCCTGAAAGCAATTAAAACAGGTACAGCCAAGCATGGTAATATCGAGGATCTGCGGGCTGATTTGCTAAGTGAAGGATGAGAGTTCTTGTTTGGGATAGTAGCTTTAAGCGTGCTTTTAAACGACTTATTCGTAAAAAGCCTCGCTTAGAAGAAGCAATTTTTGAAGTTTTGGAATTACTTGTAACCGATCCATTTACACCTACTTTAAAATCACATAAGTTAAAAGGTGATTTAGAGGGTTTATGGGCTTGTTGGGTAGAGTATGATTGCCGTATTATCTACACGTTTCAGCCCAATCCTGATGAGGCTGAAGATACGATCGTGCTAATCGATATTGGCACTCATGATGAGGTTTATTGAGAAATGCAGAGAAAGCGATCGCTTTAGGAAAGTTTCAAAATGCAATTTTCTCTGTTCCCAGTTATGCTTCAGTGCAAGCGTTCTATTGGGTTAGGCTCGTGCTGACACTAATTAATCGAATTCATCCTAGATTGCTGCCCATACTATCACCGTTAATTGCGATTGCCTCCGCTCTCATCGTCGGTGCTATCCTCATGCTAATTGCTGGGGCAAATCCCATCACTGCATACAGCATCTTATTTCAAGAATCTCTCTCTACCTACTTTGGATTTGGTAACACCCTCACCAAAATGACACCGCTATTATTCGCTAGTTTAGGCGTATTAGTGGCGTTGCGGGCTGGGCAATTTAATATCGGTGGAGAAGGACAAATTTATCTGGGTGCGTTGGGAAGTACTTTAATTGGGTTATATGTGCAAGGATTACCTGCGGTGATTCATATCCCCTTAGCGCTTTTGGCAGGATTTTTCTTTGGTGCAGTTTGGGGTTGGATTCCTGGTTATCTCAAAGCCATACGTGGAGTGAATGAGGTAATTACTACATTGTTGCTCAACTATATCGCTGTGAATTTAGTTAGCTACCTCGTCCAAAATCCATTAATGGCCACAGGTGCGCCTAGTCCTTATTCGCCATTAATTGCCAAAACATCCCGCTTGCCGATTATATTACCCCAAAGCCTCGCCCATGCTGGGATTTTATTCGCTTTAATTGCCGCAGGTATTTTATGGGTATTGTTAGTGCGATCGCCATTAGGTTATCAAATTACAGCAGTCGGATTTAACCCGATTGCCGCCCGTTATGCCCACATATCTGTTGAACGTACCATTATGCTGGTGATGGCTGCTGCGGGTGGTTTAGCTGGGTTGGCTGGAAGTTGTGAGGTGATGGGGTTAAAATATCGGCTATTTGAACAAGTTTCACCAGGTTATGGATTTGATGCCATTGCGATCGCTTTTTTAAGTCGTGGTAGTGTTGTCGGTGTAGTATTAACTTCTTTGTTTTTTGCAGCCCTTCGCAGTGGGGCAAATGTGATGCAGCGTAGTGCAGGTGTGCCTGTAACTGTAGTTTACGCAATCCAGGGGTTTATGGTGTTATTTATCGCTATCAGTTTCGCAGTCGAAAGAGAAATAAGAGTAAAAACGCAAAGGGACGCAAAGGTTTAACGCAGAGGAACACAAAGAAAACTCTGCGATACTTTGCGCTTCCCTCTGCGAACCTCTGCGTTAAAAAATAACTCCATGAATAATCTCAACTTCTTCTCTGATTACTTAATAGCTACCTTACGTCTAGCCGTCCCCCTAGCATTTGCAGCCCTTGGAGGATTGTACTCGGAACGATCCGGGGTGTTAAATATCGCCTTAGAAGGAATGTTGCTGACAGGCGCTTTTACTAGTGCTGCGGCTACTTTCTACACAGGCAATCCCTGGCTTGGTATCCTCGCTTCCTTGATTGCGGGGGGATTAGTCGGACTACTCCATGCTGTTTTATGTGTAACTTTGCGTGTCGATCAATTGGTATCTGGCCTAGCAATTAACCTCGTTGCCGCTGGATTAACATCATTTTTAGCTCGATTAGTGTTTAGTGGCAGTAGTACACAGCAGTTACCTGGAATTGGGGTAATTATGATTCCTGGTTTAGCCAATATTCCCCTGATCGGGCCGCTACTATTTCAGCAAGATTTTTTAGTATATTTATTATTTATTTTAGTTATTTTAACTACATACATTTTATTTAAAACTAGCTTTGGGCTGACATTGCGGGCAGTAGGTGAATCTCCGAAAGCTGCTGACACGGCTGGAATTTCCGTACCATTTGTCCGTTATATCGCTGTGGTGATTAGTGGCTGTCTTGCGAGTTTAGGAGGTGCTTATTTAACTCTGGTACAAGTAAGATTTTTTGCCGAGGGGATGAGTGCTGGTAAGGGATTTATTGCGATCGCAGCATTAATTTTTGGTAGATGGCATCCTGTAGGTAGTGCTTTGGCTTGTTTGCTGTTTGGGGCTACAGAAGCTTTACAACTGCGAATTCAGGCATTAGGGGTAAATATTCCTTACCAATTTTTAGTCATGCTACCTTATGCGATCGCTCTATTGGCATTAGTGGGATTAGCAGGAAAATCTACACCCCCGAAAGCTTTAGGTACTCCCTACTTTGGAGAAGATCGTCACTCAGATTAATTTTGGGAAAAGCAAATGGGCGTTAGCACGCTAGCAAAATCAGCACATAATACAATAGCTAGCGTCCCCCAAAAGCCACTCATGCCGCAAAATAACCAAACCGCCATCGAATTCCGCGATGTCACCTTTAGCCGCAACCATCGCCCAATGGTGTCAAATCTCAATTTCAGCATCCGTCAAGGAGAAGCACTGGTATTACTTGGGCGCAGTGGTAGCGGCAAAACCACGACAATGAAGTTAATTAATCGCCTATTCACACCTACACAAGGCGAAGTTTTATTTGATGGCATTTCCACAACTGAATGGGATGAAATTAAACTGCGGCGAAAAATTGGTTACGTCATTCAAGAAATTGGTTTATTTCCCCATTTCACTGTCGAACGCAATGTGGGTTTAGTCCCGTCTTTAGAAGGTTGGCAACCGAAACAAATTAAAATCCGGGTTTATGAATTGTTGCAACTGGTAGGCTTAGAACCAGCACAATTTGCCGGGCGTTACCCGCACGAACTTTCAGGAGGACAAAGGCAAAGAGTTGGTGTGGCTAGGGCTTTAGCAGCAGATCCGCCAGTGTTGTTGATGGATGAACCCTTTGGCGCACTCGATCCAATTACGCGGCTAGAACTGCAACAAGAGTTTCGGCATTTGCAGCAAGAGTTAGGTAAAACTGTTGTGTTTGTCACCCACGATATTCAAGAAGCCTTAGTATTGGCATCGAGAATTGGTTTAATGTATGGCGGAGAATTGGTAGTATTGGGGACGAAAGATGAATTTATGCGATCGCAACACCCAGAAAGCCTCGCCTTTCTGCAATGTCTGCGTTCTTTGCAAGATACTTTATGAAAAATTTCTTCTTGGTTAAGTATGCCCCAGAAATTCTTCAGCATACACTCGAACATCTATTTTTAGTAGGTATCGCGATCGGAATCGCCATACTTGTAGGCATTCCATTAGGTATTTTAATTACACGTAAAACCTATCTCCGCCAGCCAATTCTCGGCATAGCAAATATTTTTCAAACTATTCCCAGCTTGGCACTGTTTGGTTTACTTATTCCTGTTCCGATAATTGGCGGAATTGGTGCAGTACCAGCAATTGTTGCCCTGACTGTATATTCCTTGCTGCCGATAATTCGTAACACTTACACAGGTATTACTAGCGTCGATCCAGCAATTCGGGAAGCTGGGAGAGGTATGGGAATGACAGATAGACAATTATTATTACAAGTTGAGATTCCCTTGGCAATGGGAGTAATTTTGGCAGGTGTACGAGTCGCAACGGTAATCGCCATTGGTATTGCAACTATTGCCGCCGCAATTGGGGCTGGTGGTTTGGGAGTATTTATTTTTCGCGGTATATCAGTAGTAAACGATCAGTTAATTTTAGCTGGTGCAGTTCCGGCAGCGGTAATTGCATTATTAGCTGACTTTGCAATTGGCTGGATGGAGAATAAATTAAAAATTAAAAGTTAATGAAAAGATTTTTCACGCTTTGCTTTTTAAGTTTTGCCTTGTTATTGGTAATTGTTGGCTGTGCGCCGAATTTAAATAGTAATAACGGTGGCAATATTATTGTTGCTTCCAAAGATTTTACCGAACAAGATATTTTAGGTGAATTGTTAGCGCAGCAAATTGAGGCGACAACTAATTTAAAAGTAGCTCGTCGTCCCCGTTTGGGTGGTTCTTTTGTTTGTCATAGTGCTATTATTGCTAGTAAAATTGATGCTTATATTGAGTATACAGGGACATCTTTTACTGCAATTTTAAAGCAAAAAGCAGTTAACGATCCGAAAGAAGTTTATGAGAAGTTAAAACAAGCATACTCCCAGCAGTTCAATTTGGAAGTGATGCCAAGCTTGGGTTTTGAAAACACTTTTGCGATGATTATTCGGGGTGAAGATGCCAAACGCAACAATATTCAAACTCTCTCCCAAGCTACTCAATATACACCGCAGTGGCGTGGCGGTTTCGGTTACGAATTTTTAGAACGAGAAGATGGTTTTCCCGGATTAGCGAAAACTTACGATTTACGTTTTGCTAAATCTCCGCAAATCATGGACTTGGGTTTAATATATCGTGCTTTGATTCAAAAACAAGTGGATATGGTGGCGGGTAATTCCACTGACGGGCAAATTTCTCGCTTGGGTTTAGTTGTACTCAAGGATGATAAACATTATTTTCCACCTTACGAAACAGTGCCTATTGTCCGACAAGAAATATTAAAAAAATATCCCGAATTAAGAACTGCGATCGCTTCCCTGGCTGGAAAGATTTCGGCAGATGAAATGCGACAGTTAAACTATTTAGTTGAAGGTGAATTACGTGATGTTAAAGATGTTGTCCAGGAGTTTCGGAAATCGAAGGGATTATAATAATTCGTAATTCGTAATTCGTAATTCGTAATTAAGGGTTAGTGTAACGCACCCTACTAGCCTGTCAAGTTTAAATTGTTCGTAGTAAGGACTTTAGTCCTTATCCTTTAAGCACTAAAGTGCTTACTACAAACTTTTAAAACTAGGTTAGACATTGTACTACTGTTGTCCATGCAAATAGTTCTTTAACCACCTAATGACTTCACTTGTTGTTTGCTCATTGGCCATTTGGAGACATTGCTGCACAATTTCTCTGACGTTAGGAAAGTAGTTGCTTTCTGTAAGCACATAACTTTCTCCCTGCAATCGATAAATTAATAACCGATTACTCTTTAATATCCAAACTTCTGGCACTCGATAAGGCAAGTAATCATTAATATCAGTGTAGCTTGTGACATCTATTTCAATTGCTAAATCTGGTGGTGGATCTGACTCCCAATCAATTCTTTTTTTCCCTACTACTGCTCTGCAATTTTCAATGTAAAAGCAAAAGTCTGGTTCAATACCGCTAACCTCTGGCAAGCTCATGGTGATGGGCGTAAATGACTCGTATATGCGGTTTAAATAATCCAGCAAAACCTTAGCAATATCTGCCAATAAACTCGCATCTCTTCCATGCTCTGGTAGCGGTGCCATTAGCAAAATTTCTCCTCTGCGATATTTAATGCGAGGTGAGGAGCGATCGCCTAGTTGCTGACTCAATACTTGATAGTCTTTCCAATCTCCCAAAAGCTTCAACACCGCGCCAGGTGGTAACTCGATTCTTTCTGGTGTAATTACGGTATCCATAATTAGCTCATATTTTAGATATTGGCGATCGCAGGATTGATAAATCCAATGAACAGATTGTTAATCAAAGGTTTTTGCTTACAAATACAAAGCCACGGCTCTTCTTTGATGCGGAATCATTTGTCAGCATTGCTTTCCATAAGTCTGTTGTTTTTACCCAAACTGGTGGATACTTGTAACGAGAAACATCAAGAATTAAAAATCTATCTGTTTGCTCGTTATATGCTGCTACAGGAGAAATATGTCCGCCTTTCTCTTGACCAATTTCTTTGCGTAAATAGTTTACTAAAATAAAATTTTGCGGTTGTTTTAAATTTTCTGCTGCTTGTTTGCGGAACTCTTCTAAACTAGTGTCGGCAGCGTGGTAAACATTAACTTTAACGCCATAACTAGCTAGTAATTGCCCTAACTGATCTAGAGTCATACCTTCGCGAGACACAGCTTCGGGAGTTAGCACTTTTTTTGTATTATCATTACTAAAAAAGTTTTCTTGAGTAAATACTCGATATGGCTTGTATTGTGGTACTTCTGGTGCTGGAATTTTTAGACTATTCAGTACCATAACCATACTAGCAACACCACAATATGCCTGATTATTTTGAGTGGTAAATTGCATACTCAACGGAAAGAAGTCTTCATTGGACTTACTCTCAAATAATAATTTTTCACCTTCAGGTGTATTAAAACCAACTAAATTAGAGGATAGCGGTAATGTTTGAGAAAAAACGCTTCCACTAGAGATAAATAATCCAATAGTTAAAGCTTTAAAAAATGTTTTACTTATTTTTCGCAACATAGGATTTATAAGTAATGTAAAATTTTCAAATCAGCTTGTATTAATAATCTCACACCATGATGCTAGACAAATATAAAATTTTAGGAGAAATTGTATAAAAATGCTTACTGTTGCTAAACCCAAGCGAGTTGCCAGCGCAATCTTTTCTTTCACTGTCTTACTTTACAGCCAAGTCGCATCAGCCGCCTTAACTTTACCTTTACGCAGCAAGAAGGGAATGGTGGTTTCAGCCCATCCCCTAGCAAGTGAAGCGGGAATTTTGATGTTACGCAAAGGGGGTAATGCAGTGGATGCAGCTGTAGCCACAACCTTTGCACTTTCTGTAGTTGAGCCTTTTTCAGCGGGAATCGGTGGCGGCGGATTTTTACTGATGCACTCTGAGAAAACTGGCGATATGAAAGCGTTAGATTTCCGCGAACGCGCACCCCTGAAAGCTACAAGAAATATGTATCTAGAAGCAGAAGGAAAAGTGCGTCCCAATGCAAGTATTAATGGGTATTTGGCAGTAGCGACACCAGGAACGGTAGCGGGACTTTATGAAGTGCATCATCGCTATGGTAAGCTTTCTTGGCAAGAGGTAATGAAACCTGCGATCGCACTCGCTAAAGATGGTTTTATTCTTAGCGATATGGTAACTTGGCGTTCTCTGCAAGCAAACGATCCCCGCAAGCAAGTAGTTCTCAACAATCCCGCCGCGCGGGAAATTTTCACTCGCAAGGGTGAATTTTACCAACCAGGCGAGAAGCTAGTGCAGCGCGATTTGGCACGCACCTTAACAGCAATTGCCGAAAATCCCCAAAGTTTTTACACCGGAAGTATTGCTCGTGCGATCGCTTCTGATATGGTAAAAAATGGTGGTTTAATTACTCTCGAAGACCTGAAAGCCTACAAACCAATCTGGCGCACTCCTGTTTGTGGCAATTTCCGCAAAGCTAAAATTTGCTCAATGCCACCACCATCATCAGGAGGCGTTCACCTATTGCAGATTTTAAATATTATCGGTGACACCGATCTCAAATCTTTGGGATGGCATCATCCAGACGCGATACATTTAATGGTAGAAGCAATGAAGATTGCTTATAGCGATCGCTCAAAATATTTAGGCGATCCTGATTTTGTCAAAGTCCCCGTACAACAACTGCTCAGTCCAGCTTACGCCAAAAAACGCCGCCAAGAAATTAATATGCAAATGGCTCGACCCTCCACCGAAGTCAAGCCAGTAGATTTAAATTCAAAATGTCTGCGTCTTCCCTCATCCCCTTGTCTTCCGCATGAATCTCCCCAAACCACTCATCTGACTGTTGTGGATGAACAACACAACGCCGTAAGTCTGACTTTCACGATTAACCTCATTTTTGGTGCTGGTATTGTGACACCGGGAACTGGAATTGTTCTCAACAATGAGATGGATGATTTTGCCGCTGCGCCAGGAGTGCCTAATGCTTTTGGTTTGGTTGGTAATGATGCCAACAGTATTGCACCCCGCAAAACTCCTCTATCCAGTATGACTCCCACAATTGTCACAGAAAATGGTCATTTTCGGATGGCAGCAGGCGCGCCTGGTGGTAGCACCATCATCACCCAGGTTTTGCAAGTAATCCTGAATGTGCTGGAATACAACATGGATGTTGGTGCGGCTATTTCTGTTCCACGCATACATCATCAATGGCTGCCAGATGAGTTGCGCGTTGAATCTTGGGGCTTGGATGCTCTGACTTTGCAAGACTTACGCCGTCGGGGGCACAAAATTAAGGAAACTACTCCTTGGGGTAATGGTAACGCGATCGCTGTTACATCTGATGGAACTTTAGAAGGAGCCGCCGATCCTCGCGGTGAAGGTTCCCCCAGAGGTTTGTGAGGGAGAGGCAAAGACGCAAAAAATAACTAATGACAAATGACTAATAACTATTGATTTTGGATTGTTGACTCTGCGTAGCTGTTGCTACCAAACTCGTTTGCCCGTGCGCTAGGTACTAGTGTCCAACCTGCTTTCAAAAGTTTTTGATAAGTTGCCCAACCTTTAGAACCACCTGGTATTTGATAATCTGGGACTGCAAAATGTCCAAAAGCTGTGTAAGGACGCCAGGGTTGGTTGGGTTCTGTCTGCAAATACAAAATTTTCTCTCCGTCGCCACCAGACTTAGATAACCAGCACATTTGTCGATGCATTGCAAACTCCTTTGCTTTTAGCTAATGATGCATAATAGCTGATCTTTGTCAAGCTAATTATCACCCTTGGGGATAATTTTTGCCTAATACTTTAGACAAAATGTAATTAAGTTCTATCCACTACGGGATAATTGCTTAACAACTCATAGCCTGGAAGACAGCTGCTAAAGGGAATATTAAAGATAAACAGCTTTGCCTCACCTTGTTTATTAGGTGAGATTTTTCCCATGTTATCCGCGTTTTTTGCGATCGTGTGTAACAATCACTACTATTTTGACTGAGGCTTGCAATCAGACTATTTGTTTTTCTGCTGAGAGATATAAGCGTAGATTCTATAAGTTAGTTATAAAGTTCCGTTGATTAAACACTCTTATCTATAAGCTAAATTTAAATCCCCGACTTCTTTAAAAAGTCGGGGATTTGGGTAACAAGTTGGGTTATTAGAAGGATGGAGCATACAACTTATCGCCGACAATCTGGCGAATTGTCTCTACGAGTTGGCTGTATGCAAAGTTAGATAAAACTGGTTGTGTTGTTTCCAAGTGAATCGATCGATCTAAATCAATCCATGACTTGCAGCCAGCGTATTTGGCATAATAGGGAATTTCTAGCTCTTGCGATAGTTTATATGTCCGCAGAAGCAGAATATAAAGGGGTTGACGTGCTTTCCATTTGAGGCGATCGCTAATAAAATGCTCGTTCCAAATATGGAAGGGAAGTAAGGTGTTGACAATAGACTCGTCACTCACTGGCAAAATATCTGTAATTTCAGCCCAACTACCAATGCGAACTGTTTCAGGATGCCAGCCTGATGTTACTGGATAAACATTATTGGCGTATTCAGCTTTCAGCATGAAAGCTTGTTGATGTTCATAAGTAGGGTAAAGCAGAATTTGCTTGTGGGCAACTTGAAAATGTCCATTTCGTTCGTGGATGCCGCCCTTGCGGAGCAACATAATTGTATTGCCACTTTCCAAGGCATTTATGGCAACTGCCCATTCTTTGAGAGCATGAAAAGTTGTAGTCAATTCCATCGGCATCTACTGTAACTCTGATTTAATTTGAAGCTAAGACTGATAAAGTATGAACCTGTCCAAGCCAATAAATTAGGAAAGCGATCGGTGTTTCCAATTTTTCTGGCGTCCAGTTAGCAGAAGCAGCAAGTTATAGACGTATTGATAGTTTACAACCACCCTATTCTTTATTCTGGAGGCAGGTAGAACAAGATGCATTGCCCTATTGTATCGAAAACAATATTTCTATCCTTGCTTATTCGCCTTTAGCACAGGGGTTGTTAACAGGAAGATTTACTCTCGGTCATAAATTTGACCTAACAGATAACCGTGCTAAAAATAAACTGTTTCAAGGCGAAAACTTTGAACGTGCCCAACAAGCGCTATAAAAACTGGTATGGTCTTTCTTAATAATTGTACCCTTGCTCAGTTAGCTTTAGCCTGGTTAATTGCTCAACCTCAAACAAATGCGTAGACGCGTCTTAGCGGCTTGTCGCCAGACATTGCTGGAGGGCGTTATCCCGAACAAGCACTCTTTCAATGCATTAGCCGTCCAAATCAAGCTTTCTACCGCCGAATTGGCAGAAATTGATGCCATTAGCCGTATTGTCACCGACCATCTAGATGATAATCAGATTATGTGGAATTCATGACAATGCAGTTTGGTACTATGCTTAATCTATCCAAGATCCCTATAACTTTCTTCAAAAGAGGGCTGGGGATCAAATTTATGGCTCTAGATTGCAAAATCTAACAAAACGTCAACTTTCGTAAACCAAGGGTTGCAACTCACAAATTAAGTGATAACTTAAATAGTAGGACACCAAACAAAATAAAACCAAACAAAAAGGGTAAATGACTTCGTGTCCCCTTGTCATCAGCCCAAGCAAGTTTCAGCATATCAAATGTGATAGAAGTGGCAAAAAGCCTAATGTAAAAGGCAAAGCCAAATCCTAAAGCGGAAAAACGCAAGAATGCTGAGTTTGTTAGTTTTTTAGTCCACCCTAGTTATTAACCTTCAGTTAGTTAATTAGTTTAAAATTTGAAACCTGTAAACTCGATAAAACCTGGTCAACCTCGACCAGGTTTTTGGTATTTTATTGTAATATGATTTTCTCGGTACGGCAGGGATTACCGATGGGGTTTTGTTGGGTTGAGCGACAGATCAACTCAACAAAGTCTCGATAATGTTGGGTTTTGTTCCTCAACCCAACCGACATCAGTATAGTTTTTAGTCTTAACTAAACTGTATTGAAGCGTATTGGACTCTAGCTAATTTTCCAGCAGGGAATAAAATAGGACAGCAACATATCCTGCTAGGAGAATTTGATGAAAAATTATCGCTTTTTAAATAAGATTACTACAGCTATGATTGTAGCTGCTCTTTCTTTTTCCTGTAAGTCTTCTGTTAGTAGAAATACAGAACAGGCAAAAGCAACTGAGAAACCGAAGCCACAACAAAATCTTATTTATGGCGATTTAATTATTAAAGAACAATCAGATTATCTAATGATTCCTGTTAGTCTTGCAGAGCAGAATGAAGATAAAGGAGTTGATTTAAACCTTTCACGTTCTTATGAAAAGGAAAGAAATAATCAATTGTATAACATCATCTTTTATCAAAAGCAAGGTAGTGAAGCTCATCTTTTATTAAATAAAAAAGCCATTATCGCCTCCTTCGATTTATTGGAAGTAAAAGCGGGAAATAAGCCCAATAAAAGAGTTTGGTTATATAAAATCATTGACCAAGACACAAATATAGATAAAAAACTTAATAGCGAAGATGCTACAATTGGCTATCTTTCTGATTTATCAGGTAAGAACCTCCAGCAAATTACCCCAAATAATACTCGAATCATCAGTTGGGTTGTTGTTCCAGGTCAAAATGCAATTTTTCTAAAAATTATCAAAGACTCGGATAATGATAAAAAATTTACAAAAGAAGATAAAACAAATGTTGTGAGGGTTAATCTCGATAAAATCGGTATGGGAACTGAAATTATTAGTGACCAAATAGAGCAAGAAATTAAATCTTACGTTTTTAAATAGTCTTATTCGTAGTAAGCAGGTGAAGCCGCTTACTACAAACCTTTAATCCAATACGCTTGGGTTAAGGGTTATTGGTGTGGATAATTGGTTTTTCAAGACGCGATAAATCGCGTCTCTACATGAGGGTTTTGTTGCTCATTCTGAACTGTATTAACCTTTACAAAACCCAATCGCGTAAAAGTTGGTTTACTTTATCGGGTACTTCGTCGTGGGGACAATGACCTGCTGTTAAAAAATGCTCTGTCAATTCCGGGCAATATTGACGAAACTTTCGAGAACGTTCTCTAGCATTCATCCAAGGGTCAGCTTCTCCCCATAACATCAATAGAGAACAAGTTAATTGCTTTAATAGTACATCAACTTTTTCCCCTTGAGGACTGCTAAAAACTGAAACAAATACATCCAATGCACCCGGATCAAAAGCGGGACGATAAATTTCTTCTACCAATTGATTTGTAACTGCACTTTTATCAAGATATACCTTTTCTAAAGTTTGGCGAATTACCCAACGTTGTCGAACGTATTGGAATAACACAAACTGAGCTAAAGGTTGTTGAAAAATCCATTTAACTGAGTCACCCAGGAGTTTCTCTAAAGAAGAGGGTTGTTTGGGTGGCTGAATTTCACTTTGCAAAGCTTCCGGTTCAGATGTGGGCTGGCTTTCGCTAAAAGGCCCGGCACTATTTAGCAAAACTAAACCAGCTGCACTGTCGGGACGTTGGGCTGCAACACACAAACAAGCATAACCACCAAGGGAATTACCGGCTAATACTGCTTTTTGACCAATGACTTCGCTGATAAAATCATGGAGTTGGTCGCGCCACAAGTCGCCACTATACTGCAATTTTGGTTTTGCCGATCGCCCAAATCCCAAAAGGTCGATCGCAAATACTTCAAAATCTTGACACAATCCTGTGATATTCTTGCGCCAGTGGTCTGTAGAAGCACCAAATCCATGTACCAAAAGCAAAGGCGGACGTTGGGTTTGTTTCTCTCCCGCACGCACATAGTAAACGTTGTGCCCGCGCCACTGCCAATATTTGCCAGGGATTGGAGTTGTAGAGGAGGCTGTAGTTACCTGCATGATTTAAAGAAATGTTAAGTAGCTTTTAATAATTGTAAACTAGTCGAGAGTGGGGAGTGGCGACTAAGGACTGAGGACTAGGGAAGAGTTTTCCTAAGCCAATGACAAATAACAAATGACAAATGACAAAAGAAAATTTAATTACAGGCAAAACTAAACTACTAGGAGTCATTGGACATCCTGTGGAACATTCGTTGTCGCCAGTGATGCATAATGCTGCAATCGCCCAATTAGGATTAGATTATGTTTATCTGCCTTTTCCGATTGAACCACAGAATTTAGAGGTGGCGATCGCAGGTTTTGCTGCTGTTGGGGTTGTCGGCTTTAGTGTGACAATACCCCACAAACAGGCAATCATCCCTTTACTCTCAGAAATTACACCCCTGGCTCAAACTATCGGAGCTGTAAATACTGTTAGCCGCCAAAATAACCAATGGGTAGGCACAAATACAGATATAGAAGGATTTATCGCCCCTTTGCAGACAACATATAAACAAGATTGGAGTCAGAAAGTAGCGGTAATTTTAGGCAATGGTGGTGCAGCTAGAGCAGTTGTCGCAGGTTGTACTCAGTTAGGTTTTGCCCAAATTCATGTTGTTGGGCGCAATATGCAGAGATTAGAAGAATTCCGCAATAGTTGGAGCAATTCATCCCTAGCTGATAAATTCCAGGTTCATCAATGGGAGGAATTACCAAAGCTCATTCCCCAAGCAAATCTGCTGGTAAATACAACTCCCATTGGGATGTATCCCAAAGTCGATGAATCGCCTTTGAGTGTAGAAGAAATCGCAAATTTACCAACGGGTGCGATCGCTTACGATTTAATATATATTCCTAAACCAACGCAATTTCTCCAGCAGGCACAAAAACAAGGCGCAATTGCGATCGATGGATTAGAAATGCTAGTCCAACAAGGGGTAGCAGCATTAAAAATCTGGTTGCATCTGGAAACTTTGCCTGTAGAAGTGATGCGCCAAGCGTTACAAAATCACCTGGGTTTGGTGGAGTGATGAAACTTAATTACCCCCCTTAATCCCCAGGGCTGTTTCATTCCCTAAAAGGCGCTGATTTACAAGCGTTTCAACCAAAAAAACCAGGTGACTAAAAAATCTGATTGGGCAAGAAAATGGTGAACGCACTTAAATTTGCTGGTTGAGGTGGTAATTTTTCTTTATCCCACTCAAGCAAATTTCTGACTCATACTCTTGACAAAATCCCTAAGAGATCGAATGAAACAGCCCTGCCTTACAAAGGGGGGAAATCGGATCTCCGGTTCCCTCCCCTTTGCAAGGCTACGGTGTACACACAAATCATCTGATCCCCCTAAATCCCCCTTAAAAAGGGGGACTTTGAGAGCTTTTTGCCCCCCTTAAAAAGGGGGGTTGGCAGGGTGGTTTCATACAAAGAAAGAAAAAACTTTGTGCAGTTGATTGGAGAGGG
>NZ_CAWUDN010000131.1:0-18208 GCF_963920915.1 Nostoc sp. PCC 9305 | reverse complement strand
TGTCCCAAAGTCTGAATCAGAAAGTTTGCAAGATTGTAGGAGGGGTAACCACTCCACCTTGGGGCGTTCCCTGTTCTGGAAATTCTGGATTTATCCCTGCTTTTAAGCATCTAAAGATACCAAGTTTGATACCTTTTGGGGCTATCAAATTTTCCATGATGGTTGAGTGGTTTATCCTGTCGAAGCACTTTTCAATATCAAGCTCAATTACTCGCTTGGATATTCCTTTTGCTTTGGAACTTAAGTTAGAAAACAGGAATTGTTGGGCATCATGTGCCGCACGTCCAGTCCTAAAACCGTAGCTCCGAGCGTGGAAGGTTGCTTCGTGTGCTGGTTCTAAAGCGTATTTGGCGAGGCATTGCCAACACCTATCCGCGATAGTTGGAATTTTAAGCATCCTGGTAGTCCCGTCCTTTTTAGGAATTGGGATTTCCCGTAGTTCTTGATGATGCCAGTTTCCACTTGATTCTTTTAGAATAATTTCTAACTCGAAACGTCCATTAAAATCTAGGGATTTAACACCATCAATACCTGCCGTTTTCTTCCCAGCATTTAGCTGAGATATTTGACGAATTGCCAAAAATCTGCCCGATTTGGATTTCAGAATAAGTTTTTGCAAAAACCGAGCTTTCCGCTTGTTTCCTGCTTGAACTGCTTTGAACACTCGTCGTTGTAGGCGAAATAAATCCCTGCGAAATTTCTTGTCCACGATAGATTCTTCCAAGATTCACTAGCGTTGCCACTGTGCCTAATCATGCTCTACTGCGTAGCTTCTGGTGATACCAGTTGCTAGCATGGCGTTTGAGTTCTTCACTCAGTTCAAGCCTTTCCTTAAATGAGAGTGAGGCTTTGCCATCGATTCCTGCGGTCTTTTTCCCAGCGTTTAGCTGTGTTACTTGACGAACTGCCAGTAATCTTGCTGCGGTGGATTTCAGAATCAGCTTTTGGAGAGACCGAGCTTTCCGATAGTCTCCGCCTTGAACAGCTTTGTACATTCTTCTTTGCAGGCGGAAAAGGTTACGTCGGAATTTCTTCCAGGGTAACGTTCTCCATGATTCACTAGCGTTATTGCTGTGTCCAATGATGCTCTACTCCAATTCATGTACTCTGAGCACCTCAGACCAGTTACGGTCTGTCCTACCCGAACTGAGGGAGTTCCGCCTCTCGTCTAGCCTACTTGGGGGTTCGACCTTCCCCTAGACCTTTAGTTCGTTTTTATTCGTTCCCTCAACTGATTGATTGCTTCGTTAGGTGTAGCCCATTTAACCGTCAGAAACCCTTGGTTCTTGCTGCTATCATCCTCCAAAATGCAGCGGGTTTTAGCTCTGATGAAGTCGGGGGTTTTGTGTTATGCCCCGCTTGAGTGTGGGTTACTTTTCTAGGCTCTGTTTCACCGTGGAAGCTCCCTGTTAACGCCAGTGTCAACCCATAACGGTTGTCTGATTGCGTCCTGTTCCCAGCTTCACTCTGTAAGAATCGAGCTTACTCGGTGTGGGCAGATAAGGAGTCACGCCTGAACCTGGCGGGTAGGGCTTTCACCTACATCTGATTGAGAGTTCAACTCTTGCGAGTTGGTAAGGTTATTTACGGACTGGATACCGTGATTCACTTACAACGAATCGCACAATGATTCACTCTAACGATTTTAAATTTTGGATAACAAAATCTATCAATGTAGGTTGTGTTGAACGGCAGTGAAACCCAACATAAACAATTATTAAATGTTGGGTTACCCTTCCCTTCGGGACGCTACGCGAATGGGAAGCAAGCTACGTTCATCAACCCAACTTACTACTAATAAACTGAGTTTTTAGGATTACTGAATTGATGTTCTAGCTACCTAGCAGCTTTCGTTTCAAACATCAAATACGTCCCTCCTAGTCCTTCTACAATTGTGCGTGTATTGGCAATCATCATTTTCTGATAAGTGTCCGCGTCGCTTCCTGATTCACCAAGTCCCTCAGTATATAGCTTTCTGTAAGAAATGTTTACTTCAGCTTCCCTGGCTACAGATTGAATCAAATTAGGATTGATTTCCACCTCAGCAAAAATCGTTGATACTTTAGATCGTTTAATGTTGGTAGCCAAATTGCTGACTCGTTCTGCCGTCAGTTTTTCGTTAGTGTTAATACTTTGCAATCCTCCTGTCAATGCAATACGGTATGCTTTGGTGTAATAACTCAGTGCATCAGAAGTTGTAACTAACTTACGTTCTTTGGTAGGAATACTGGCAATTCTTGACTTAATCCAGCTATCTAGCTGAGTGAGTTCATTGGTAATTTTTTTAGTATTACTGCTATAAGCCTCTGCATCACTAGATTGTAATTTTCTCAGATTACTATTAATTACCTCCACCATTCTGATAGCATTTTTGGTATTGTGCCAAACATGAGGATCGGCTATATTTTTACCACCTGCCTGAAATTTTTGTGGCTTAGGCACTGCCAGTTGAGCGACAGCTATTTTTGGTGTAGGGTTTTTAGTCGCTTTAATTAACTTGATCAGATTTGGTTCAAAATTGTAGCCATTATAAAGAATAAGGTTAGCTTGCTCAATGGCTTTACGATCTTCCGGTTTTGGTTTATAAAATTGGGGGTCGGCGGTAGGAGAAATTAAGCAGGTGAGATTAACTGTATTTCCAGCAACCTGCCTGGTTAAGTCACACAGTACGCTTGTAGTCGCTACAACTTGGGGAAGATTCTCATTTATCTGGGTGTTAGTCTGAGTGAATGTAGTGCTTACAGCTTGATTTCTACATCCAACAAATCCAATTGTCAAGGCAGCAAGAATAACTGGGAAGAAATTATTCAATGGTGATTTTTTTGACATCCTCAACTCCTACTGGATGTATAAAAAAAGATAATCATTATTGGTAAAGTATTAGTAAAATACCAGAGGAAAGTCTTCAGCAGGGAAGAGGTTAATGGCTGAGGGGGAAGCCTTCGGCAAAGAAAGGGGTAAAGGTTAAGGGAAGAGGAATTAAGAGACTTTTTCCTCTATCACTTATCTGTTTCCCAAGTCCACACCCAGCAATTTTTGGTTAGTGAACCACTGGTGAGGTTTTTACAGGCAAAATATTAGTTAACTGCACACGACAGACTGGAAAACTAGTAGAGGTAGAAGCACAACAATAAAGGCAATGCTGGGGAGTCTCCAAGGAGTGTAGTGTAGTTCTCTCACCATGTGTTGAAGGGTCTATACCATTGTGCTTACATCCCACAAAGCTAGGTTAAAAAGTGGGAGGTAGTAATGATGGGGCTTATGGAGCATACGGGTTGATTTCGCAAACCGAGTCGTGAATCTAAGGCAATTGTAGCTGTGGTTTTGCGAGGTGTGAACATATCATTGTTACAAAATTGGCAAATTGGCGATTTTTTAGCCATCAGTCTTTGTTACACTAATTTTCACCTAGTAAAGTCTTTCAATATCGCTTAGAGCATCATCTAACTACTTTTTATTGCCAGAATCCAGATGTACTTTGTGCCATAAATTTTATCCTTGAATTTCTTCATCATTAAATAAGAGCCAAATCAAGTATATAGAACAATTCCTCAAAGCTAATATTGGTCAAGATAAACAATGGTAATTTTAGTTGTCATAATTAACACCCTGATTTCACTGGTACTACTCTATGTGGCTTGGCGGGTGTGGCAACTTAAGCAGCAGCTAGCATATATAGCAGATAGATTAACCGCCTATGAAATTTGTACCAATGCAGCACTGAATAAAGCACCCGAAAATATTTATCTCAGCCAACAGAATATTTATAACTTACGGCAAAGAAATCAAGTGCTACAAATACAAATTCAACAAGTGCGGCAAATTATCAGTCTACTTTTGCTAGGGCGGCAAATCTGGCAGCGTTATTTTCCGAAGCTAGAGTTAATATCTGGGAAAAGAAAAGTTGCAAAATGAGTTATGTCAGGTTCACATAACATCACTATCCACATCTGGATTCACAAAATATTCAAAATATTTATTATTAGTGGGATAGGTTCCTGTATAACGACGCTCAAATTCGTGGCGGGTTGAGCGATCGCCACTTTCTAAGGGAGGGATAAAAGCGCTATTATTTAAGCCATGTTCCACAGAAGTCGTCATTACCTATTACCTGATTCCTCATCACAGGAGTTGTAGCTTGAATCTAACAAAAAAAGCGCCCCCCATTTCTGGAGGGCGCTTTTTATTTAGCTAATACTTAAGTGTTAGCCGTTGATAGCAGGAGCAGTCATTGCTACAGGAGCAACTTCACCAGCAGCTAAGTCTAAGGGGAAGTTGTGAGCGTTACGCTCGTGCATTACTTCCATACCCAAGTTAGCGCGGTTGATTACATCTGCCCAGGTGCTGATGACGCGACCTTGGGAGTCAATGATTGATTGGTTGAAGTTGAAACCGTTCAGGTTGAATGCCATCGTGCTGATACCCAAAGCGGTGAACCAGATACCGACGACAGGCCAAGCTGCTAAGAAGAAGTGCAGTGAACGGCTGTTGTTGAAGGAAGCGTATTGGAAGATCAAACGACCGAAGTAGCCGTGGGCTGCAACGATGTTGTAGGTTTCTTCTTCTTGACCGAACTTATAACCGTAGTTAAGAGATTCGGTTTCGGTGGTTTCACGCACCAAGGAAGAAGTTACTAGAGAACCGTGCATTGCTGAGAACAAACTTCCGCCGAATACACCAGCCACACCTAACATGTGGAATGGGTGCATCAAGATGTTGTGTTCTGCTTGGAACACAATCATGAAGTTGAATGTTCCAGAGATACCCAAAGGCATACCATCAGAGAATGAACCTTGACCGATTGGGTAGATCAAGAATACTGCGGTAGCGGAAGCCAAAGGTGCGCTGTAAGCTACGCAGATCCAAGGACGCATACCTAAGCGGAAAGAAAGTTCCCACTGACGACCGAGGTATGCAGCGCAACCGATCAAGAAGTGGAAAACTACCAACTGGTAAGGACCACCGTTGTACAACCACTCATCTAAGGAAGCTGCTTCCCAGATTGGGTAGAAGTGCAAGCCGATAGCGTTTGAAGAAGGAACAACTGCACCAGAGATGATGTTGTTTCCGTAGATCAAAGAACCTGCAACTGGTTCGCGGATGCCGTCGATGTCCACGGGAGGAGCAGCGATGAAAGCAATCACGAAGCAAGTTGTAGCAGCTAGTAGGGTTGGGATCATGAGAACACCAAACCAACCGATGTAAATACGGTTGTCGGTGCTTGTGATCCACTCGCAAAAGCGATCCCATACGTTAGCGCCGGAGCGCCGTTGTAAGGTTGTGGTCATTGTTTTATAAGTGCTATGGGTTGTTAAATATGGAACAAGCATTATTTGTTTTTGCTTGTTGAAGTACAGTCTACATGAATTTACTTTGACGCGATCTGTGACTTAATATTCTGTAATAAAATACTTTAAAAAAGCTCATCGAACTGTAAAGTTTTTCTACTATAAACAATAGTTATGAAAGTAATGGGTTGAGGCTTTTTAAGCCATTTCAAATCCAATCTAGCTATCACTTTCAATGAAGCGATCGCCTATTTATCTACCTTTACACTTCTTTACAATTTACCATTTAGAAACATTTTAAGTCTTGCTGATTTGTAACGAGATAATAAGTTCTATATTGTCTAATAGTCCAGTTAAAAATCAAAGTAGATGTAGGGCAAACTGCCTTCAGGAGCTAATAACCAAACAGCATAGAAACATAGAGGAACGAATACAAGTTTAAGGGGCCAGTTAAACTCTAACTTCAGGATTCGGTTAAAAGCATAGACTACAGCCATAAGGACAGCTAAAGCTATAAGTACCCAAGAGAGTTGGGATTGGCTCATATTTAAGGCTTCCACATAAACCTTTTCAGCAAACTGGGCGTCAGCTGGATAACCCCAAAGATGCCGAATTACCAAAGAAGAGTCTTGCAGATTAGGTAGACGGAACCAAATCCAAGAGGTAAAAACCATCAGTTGAGTTAAGAACCAAGCGACAAAGATACCTAGAGGATTTTGCCAGAATTGTTCTAAAGTTTCAAAGCGATCGCTTATAGAATCTGTAAGTCGATGAACCACTAAAGCTAATCCGTGGAGTATACCCCAAACGACATAACCCAAAGCGGCACCGTGCCAGATACCAGCGATTAGCATCACAAGAAATAAATTCCAGCAGGTACGGACTAAACCTCGACGGGAACCACCCAAAGGAAAGTAGACATAGTTACGTAGCCAATCTCCGAGAGTCATGTGCCAGCGCCGCCAAAATTCGGAAATATTGGTGCTGAAATAAGGAAAGTCGAAATTTTCAGGTAGAACCAAGCCGAAAAGCATAGCACTACCACGGGCAATGTCTACGTAACCGTTGAAATCTAGATATAACTGCAAGCCGTATGCGAATGTAGCTAACCACAAATCGGTACTACCGGCCCGTTGCAAATTACCGAAACATAAATCTACAAAAATTCCCAAGTGGTCTGCAAAAATACCTTTTTTGACTGCGCCTCTAGCAATCAACCACAGCGCTTCAGCAACTCTATTAGTACTAGGTAATTCTAGTGTATTAAATTGATTTGCTAAGTTGTGATAGCGCGTAATCGGCCCTGAAATCAGTTTGGCGAAGAATAATTTGTATGTAGCAAATTTAAGAAAATTATCAGTAGCAGGGGCACCGCGATAGACATCTATTAAATAAGCAATACATTCAAAGGTGAAAAATGAAATTCCCAAAGGTGCAATTAACTTAAAAGAGCTATCTGATGAGTTTGTTTGGACATGAAAAACAAACTTGAATAAAGGGGTAAAATACTTAAAAGCTAATAGCAGTAAAACATTTAAAATTATACCCACCCACAAAACTTTTAGACGGCGACGATTCCAATCAACTTGAGCAAATTGCCACTCTTCATTAGAAATTTGCCAGTCAAGAGAATGTTTTCCTGGTGATGTGTTGTTACCAATTTCCAGCCCTATACGGAAATTAACAAATGTCAATGCTAATAGTAATGGTATGTATTGGATGTGCAAAGATGAATAGAAAACCAAACTAGCAATTAGCAGCGTCCACAAGCGCAATTTATGTTGTGCTAAAGACCAGTAAATTCCTAATACACTCAATAGGAACAGCCCATAAAAAATCGATATAAAGTTCATTTTTTAGTCATTTGTCATTTGTCATTTGTCTCCCCATTCCGCACTCCCTACTTCCTACTTCACTGGCCAAGGAATCATCGGATCGTTAGCTAGCTTTTTCGAGACTTCGTATGCACCAAACCGATTGAGGTGGCTAGGATCGGAAAAGAAATCATTTACTTTTGGCCACTGTTGACTCAAATCACGATAAATAAAGTTGGGATTAGTAGCCAAACGCAACATATATTGCTGAAATTGTTGCTCATATTGTTTACGCACTGGATCTAAATAATCTGCCGTCAGAGGCATATTGACAAACACTAAGGAGATTTTCTGAGACTGGGTAAACTGAAGCACTTCTTGAAAAGCAGTATCTTGCTGTCCTTCTACTTGGAAGGATTTATAGTCGTTGTCATAATTTCCGGGAACTCTAGAATGTTTTTGATAGTATCTCGCGGGATTAAAGCGAATGGACAAGGGAAGAAAGCCATCAAAGTCAACGGCTTGCTGGGAAATGCTTTCGTCCGAAGTACCGTCTGTCAACTGTTTTTGTGATGCAACTGTCTGATTATTACCAAATAAGAGCAGTTGTTTTTGCAGTAAACTTTTAATTTGATCGCGGTTTTGATAGCTAGTAGAAACAGAGGCTAGAGCCTGATTTAATGACTGATTGACGGCTTCATAAGTACTAATTTCCTGTTTTTCTTCGTTTGTCTTTTGTTCTTCGGAATTTACTGTATTTTCTGGCAAATCATTGCTACTTGCAGTGGTTGCTGTTTTTTGGAATGCTTGTTTATAACCAACGGATGCAGCAAGCGATTTAAAAGTAATATCCTCGCGTCCACCGTTGAAAGCACGCGCACCATCTGCCCAGATAATTATTTTGGGTAGTTCTGATGGTTCCAGTACGTGACGAATCACAAAGTCTACAACTTGTGCCGTAGCACCGTTAATCCCGAAGTTAAACACGTCAAGATTTGGATAACCTTGAGTTGCTAAAGCTTTAGAAAGTGCTGCGGGATCTACTCCTCTGAGGGCGCGGGACGAGCCAATAATCAACACATCTGGCGGACTGCCAGTTCTAGCTAAACGCTGTTTATACAGTGCTAGTTGCTCGTCTAACTGCCTGACATTAAAACTTGGCATCTGCGATCGCGCTGCTAAAAGAATAGCTGTTGCGGTTGCTTTTTCCTTCAGTGGTGCGGCTGCCAAATTATTTTTTGGGGTATCATCACTCTGGGTAAATTCCGAAGCATTAAATACAGAACTCTGATTTGGAGGAGATTTTGTCTTGGAAGTGCTGCTAAAAAATGTTGTTTTCTCAGTCTGATTTTTCCCAGATGTCAAAGATGCCTTTTGCTCGGAAGATGGAGATGGGAGGGTGGCACTAGCTACTTTTGGTGTGGGCGTATTACGTGCAATAATTCGACCCAATACCCAATCAGTTTGGAGGGTGAGCAATAATCCCAGTGTTCCCCAAACCAAAGCAATTTTAATTCCTTGAAGATCGTGGTTACGTTCTGCTGACTCGTTGCTTTCGGTAAATAGCTGGCTTTTCAACAGGAATTTTCTCGCAGTTGAACTCGCCGTTGCTATCCAATCTCGCGCTACTTCTGTTACAAAATTTTGAACTTCTTCTGTCGTTAAGTCTGGGCGCAAAATTGGCTCACTAGTCTCAGGTGTTACTAAATCGTTAATGTATATAGAAGTAGCAGCAAATTCTGGGGTTGCTTCTGGTACTAAACGTTGGCGATGTTCAAGATCGACGCCATAATGCCAAAAAGGTTCTTTATTCCCAGCCCGGCGACCGTAGATACGTACTCCTATAATACCGGAAATTTTTAACTGACGGATAAACTGCGTAATTTTACTTGCTACTTGTTGCCGCTGTGGACAAACAGGTGCATCACACATAATGTGCAATAAACCATTTTTGTTCAGTAAAAGTACGCGAATTCCACCTGTTAATAGTCGCCAATCCAAATCAGGATTGAGTAAGCGCTCTAGTAAAAATACGATCGCTGGTTCATCACCAGTATTTGCCAAATCAAGTGGTGATATGGCAAAGGCGGGATGGTTTGCTGCGGGTAAAGCCAGCCAATCAATCCAAGTGGGTTCCTTGTCGCCTGCTTTTTGCCCGTATATGGTGGCGGCGAGAATGCCTTGAGGAGCGATCGCTTCTAGCTGCGGTAAAATAGCCTCTAAGCACACTAGCTTGTCGGGGATCGGAGCAGTTCCTAAAGGATCGAAAGCTGGGATACAAAAAATATGTAGCGTTGATTCTTTCAGAGAAACTTGGACGCCAACTTTTAATCCTGATAATACTTCAGCTAATAATCGAGCGATCGCTTGGACATCCCCCCAACGCGCCCACTCCTTCAGCATCACCTCTGGTGGCGTCAAATCCACCCGCAGCAGCCAATCAGGGGCAGTTTCGCCGCTCACCTGAGAAACAATTACAGCATCTTGGTAGCCGGAAAGTTTGAGATAACGCAACTTTTGTGCTATTGGTTCGGCAAGCAAAGATGCATCAGGGCTATAACTTGACTGGCAAAATATCCACAGGCGATTTTCTTCTGGCTGAGAATTCTTGGGCTTATATAGCTTAATCTTTACCTGTACTGATACACCTAACGTACTCAGAGTTTCGCTCAGATATCGAGCGATCGCTTCTGGATTGCCTTGGCGTGCCAAACTTTCGTTAGAGACAATTAGCGCCCCACCCGGTTGTTTTGATTTTTCCGAGTCTGCTAGCAGCGCTTGCTGCACCTGATCGAGATGCTTATCTATTTGATTTAAGTGAACTCGATGGCACCATGAGGGGCGCTGTTCCCCTTTTCTGCGACCATAGACAAATACTTGATATATTGAAGTTTGTTCGCTGCTTGTGAGGATATCTAAGTTTGTTTGCTGTAGTGCTTGCAGCAAATCAGACAAAGTACGCCAACGCTGCGGACATTCTGTACCTTCACAAAGAATATGAAGGTCATTTCCCCGCAACCGGACTTTCACTCCGAAAGTGTTGATCCCTGTTGCTTGGCTCACCCATTGCACTAAGGATTGCTGGCGATCTGGTAATACTGTTTTCATGCTCAGTTAACTTTACAGGAAGCGATGGTTGGGGGATAGTGCCTGCACTTGTAAACTAGAACCATAGGTCTATCACACTCTGACGTTTTTTTTTAACAATTTTGTTACCTTCGTAGCTCACAAAATCGGACAAGATAGTCTTGTATAGGTTGCAAGTCTGACTAATGTTGAGTTTTGCGTTTATTTTACTAATAGGGAGTCAGAAATCAGAAGTTAGGAGTTAGGAGCCAGGAGTCAGAATAATTCTATATGACTGGTTGATAACTTTTCCTTGAAAGCCGGATTTGCGTCCCACTGCTCTAATGCCCCTGACGGGCGAAACAAACAATAAGCTTATCTCATTAAACTCCCTTCCTTTATCGTTGGAGTCATCTTAACTCCTAACTCCTGACTCATAACTCCTAACTCCTTCTTACTCATGTTTCCCATAACCAAAAATTAGCAATGCCTCCTACCAACCAACAGTCTTCAGCTAAACCCGCATCCAATCTGGATTTATTTCCCATTCCTCAATCGTTCCTTTTACAAATAGGTACAGCGTCTATATTACTGCTGCTGATTACTGGAAAAACTACAGTAAGAGCACTAGAAGCCATAGGAGAAGCTAGTGAAGAATTATTTCGAGGCGATCGCCTACCCAATCTAGACTTCCCAGATGAACACCAAATCAATCAAGATGAGAAGATATACACCAAATAATTATTTGCTCAGGAACAACCCGGTGAGCATTAAGTGCAAAACCTAGAACCGTAAACAGTAATTAGCTTTACAAGAATAGAGAATATGGGTTCCCTTTTATACTCTTCGTCTCAAACTGCTGATATATACCCGGTGTCGGAATTATTTTTGCGCCATCGTCTCCAGGTAGTGGAAGAATTGTGGGAGTCAGTTCTCCGGCAAGAATGCGGTCAAAATATGGTGGACTTGTTGCGTCAGTTGCGCGATTTATGTTCGCCAGAAGGACAAGCAACAAATGACCAAGCATCTTCAGCCGTCAAATTAATTGAACAACTAAATATCAACGAAGCAATTCGCGCGGCTCGTGCTTTCGCTCTGTATTTTCAGCTGATTAACATCATAGAGCAGGAATACGAACAACGGCAGCAATTGAGCCGTTATGAAGCAGAAACAGAGGAAATAGAGCCGGAAACAGCGTCTAATGTTAACTATTCGTCTAATCAAAGAGAAGATGACGCGCCTGTTAGCAAGGGAATAGCAGCAGCCTTTCTCAAAAAGAATTATCTCCAAAAGGCGCAAGTCAAACCAAAAGGTACTTTTGCTGCCTTGTTTCCCTATTTATTCAAACTGAATGTACCACCCCAGCAAATTCAACGTCTAATTGCACATCTGGATGTACGGTTAGTTTTTACAGCGCATCCGACGGAAATTGTTCGTCATACCATCCGCGATAAGCAGCGACAGGTGGTACAACTTTTGCAAAAACTGGATACCTTGGAAAATCACTCTGGAACTACGCCAGGAGCATATCCTTGGGAAGCAATAGATGTCCGCGAACAATTGCTCGAAGAGATTCGCCTGTGGTGGCGTACAGACGAACTTCACCAGTTCAAACCCACAGTGTTAGATGAAGTAGATTATGCCCTGCACTACTTCCAAGAAGTTTTATTTGATGGCATTCCCCAACTGTATAAACGTTTCAAACACACTCTATCCAATACCTTTCCTTGGCTTGAACCACCGAGTAAAAACTTTTGCTCTTTTGGCTCCTGGGTAGGCTCAGACAGAGACGGGAACCCATCAGTGACACCCGAAATCACCTGGAAAACAGCTTGCTATCAGCGCAAAATGGTGATTGGGAGATATATTCAGTCAGTGAAAAATCTGATTGAATTGTTGAGTGTGTCGATGCACTGGAGTGATGTTTTACCAGACTTACTGGAATCTCTAGAAGCGGATCAGTCCCAGTTGAGTGAAGTTTACGACGCACTGGCGTTACGTTATCGACAAGAACCCTATCGGCTCAAACTGGCTTACGTACTGAAACGGCTGGAAAATACTCGCGATCGCAATCTAGCTTTGTACAATCGGGAAACGCCAACAAATCAAGATAGCCCCTTGTATCGTTCGGGTGCTGATTTTTTAGCAGAACTGCGAATGATTCAACGCAACTTGACAGAAACGGGTTTAAGTTGTCGAGAATTAGAAAATCTCATCTGTCAGGTAGAAATTTTTGGCTTTAACTTGACACAGTTAGATATCCGCCAAGAATCATCTCGCCACGCCGATGCGCTAAATGAGATCCTGGAATACCTGCAAATATTACCTCAACCTTACAACGAACTATCCGAGGAGGAAAGAGTTGCTTGGCTCACAGGCGAACTGCAAACCCGCAGGCCATTAATTCCGGCAGAATTGCCATTTTCGGAAAAAACCAACGATGTAATTGAAACCTTTCGCGTCGTGCGATCGCTGCAACAAGAATTTGGTCTCAATATCTGCCAAACTTACATTATCAGTATGTGCCGCGACGTGAGCGACGTACTAGAAGTACTACTGTTAGCCAAAGAAGCCAGACTTTTTGACCCCGCCATTGCCGTCGGAACTATTCAAGTAGTCCCCCTATTTGAGACAGTAGAAGATTTACAACGCTCCAGAAGCGTTATGCGGAAACTGTTTGAACTCCCCTTATATCGTGCTTTATTAGCCGGCGGCTACGAACAGACAAAAGCAGAAGGTGCAGATGAAAATTCATCCCCCCCTGCCTCCCCTGCTCCCCTGCTCCCCTGCTCCCCTGCTTCCTCCCCGCTTCCCACAAACTTGCAAGAAGTAATGCTGGGGTATTCTGACAGCAACAAAGACTCTGGTTTTTTAAGCAGCAATTGGGAAATTCATAAAGCTCAAAAATCACTGCAACAAATAGCAGAAAACTACGATCTGAATTTGCGAATTTTCCACGGACGCGGCGGTTCTGTGGGACGGGGTGGCGGCCCCGCTTACGAAGCGATTTTGGCTCAACCAGGGCATAGTATTAATGGGCGAATCAAGATTACCGAACAAGGAGAAGTTTTAGCTTCTAAATATTCCTTAGTGGACTTGGCTTTGTACCACATGGAAACCATCACCACTGCTGTGATTCAAGCTAGTCTACTGCGAACAGGGTTTGATGATATTGAACCCTGGAATGAGATTATGGAAGAATTAGCAGCGCGATCGCGTCAACATTATCGTGCTTTAATCTACGAACAGCCTGATTTTGTTGATTTCTTCCACGAAGTAACTCCTATTGAAGAAATTAGCCAACTGCAAATTAGTTCTCGTCCCGCACGCCGTCCATCTGGTAAGAAAGATTTAAGCAGTTTGCGAGCTATTCCTTGGGTATTTAGCTGGACACAAACCCGCTTTTTACTTCCTTCGTGGTATGGCGTTGGCACAGCATTACAAGAATTCCTGAACGCAGAACCAGAAGAACACTTGAAATTACTGCGCTACTTTTACGTTAAGTGGCCCTTTTTCAAGATGGTGATTTCTAAGGCCGAGATGACTTTGGCAAAAGTAGATATGCAAATGGCACACCACTACGTCCAAGAACTCTCAAAACCAGAAGATCAACTTCGTTTTGCCAAGGTTTTTGACCAAATTGCTAGCGAGTTCTATCTGACAAGGGATTTGGTGTTAAAAATCACCGATCATAATCGACTCTTAGATGGCGATCCGGTATTGCAACGATCTGTGCAGTTACGTAATGGGACAATTGTCCCCTTGGGATTTATCCAGGTTTCACTACTCAAGCGTCTACGGCAGTCCCAAAATACTGCTGCTACTTCTGGAGTCATTCATTCTCGTTACAGCAAAGGCGAGTTACTGCGAGGAGCATTGTTAACTATTAATGGTATTGCAGCCGGGATGAGAAATACAGGTTGATTGGGAATGTGGAAGAAGCGGAGGAACAGGGGAGACAAGAGGAAAAGATGACTTAAGTAAAAACTTGCAACAAGTTTCTGCCCCTGTCCTCTTATCTCATATCTTGCACCTAGCCCTAGCGATTAGAAATCGCGGCTATACAAACGAAGTCCGCCTACGCGGACTAACGCCAAATCAAGTCTTTTCAACCTGCGTGCAAGAAGATATAAGTTGTCCTTTTCTCATTCCCAATGACAAATGACAAATGACAAATGACAAAAAACAGAATTTTAATTTGCACTTTCTTGGCACTGTCATCAGGTTTTTTTGGCGCTTACACCAGTGGGCAAATCACCATAATGCTGCATAGTCAAAAGTGCCAAAACCAACCTTGGGGTTTAAAGGAGATGTGCAACGCTTGGATGACGCCAGGGGCAATATGGCAAGGTAGCACAGCAGGACTTTGGACAGGAACTATCTTAGGGGCGTTTGTTGGTGGTGTAGTGACGCGACAAGCTCGTGATTAGTCTAACTTCAGGAGTGCTGAGTACTGAGTTACCCATAGTTAAAATGTTGAGTACGATACTGTTTCGGTGAGTTTGAAGGTTGGCAGCTTTGGTGTCAGCAAGGCTGGTAAAATCTACCCA
The DNA here is from genome assembly GCF_963920915.1 of Nostoc sp. PCC 9305. Taxonomy (NCBI): domain Bacteria; kingdom Bacillati; phylum Cyanobacteriota; class Cyanophyceae; order Nostocales; family Nostocaceae; genus Nostoc; species Nostoc sp. PCC 9305. The sequence continues at coordinate 3,490 of NZ_CAWUDN010000131.1, read as the reverse complement.
TAGCGAAGAAGAGAAAATCACCATGCCTACCGAAACTAACCCAGGGAATCAAACTACTACAGGAGCTGATGCGATTGATGAAGCGATCGCACAGGGAATTGATTTTGATGGTTCTCCCATTCCACCTGCCAAGCTAGAACTTTATGGTAAAGTTATGGCGCTAGAAGGCAACAGACAGCGCAGTGGTGTATCTAATACGATGCGATCGCGTATTGTGCGCATTGGTGCAAAACACATTCCCCAAGCAGAACTCGACCAATTACTTGTAGATGCCGATTTCGCGCCCCTAAAAGAGAAAGAAATTGCCTTTTTTTATAGTGGTAAATAAATAAAGTTAGGAGTTAGGAGTTCGTTGAGATAAGCTACTTTAGTTATATCTGGCGGCAAACTCTGACACTCCTTCGCACAGTGTAATGCTGCTAATTCCCTACTGGCACACATCTGGGCTTAACACATCTTTACCTCACACATCTTAAATTGCCATCGGTATTTTGGCTTCTTGATTCTTCTCCTAATCTCGTCGAAAAGTGTATCTTCAGCAAGATATTGTCAGCTTTGCCTTGTGTTTGAATTGGCAGATGGCTATATGTACTTGAGTAATAGCTGAAAGACTTGGAGAACAGATGTCAGGAACTAGAGCAACTGGCTATCCGCATTGTGAGAACAGCCATCGATCGCGGCATCACCTTTATGGATAACAGTTGGGATTACAACGGTGGAGTTAGCGAAATTCGTATGGGCAAAGCGCTGCGCGATCGCTACCGGGATAAGGTGTTTTTGATGACGAAAATCGATGGTCGCTCTAAGAAAGAAGCCGCAAAACAATTAGACGAATCACTTAAACGCCTGCAAGTTGATTGCATCGATCTTGTTCAGCATCACGAAATGATTCGATACGAAGACACCCATCGAATTTTCGATCCAGAAGGGGCAAATGCTGCTTTAATTGAGGCGCGAAAAGCTGGAAAACTCCGATACATCGGCTTCACTGGGCACAAAGATCCCCATATTCATCTACATACGCTGGAAGTTGCAGCGGCTCACGGGTTTAAATTTGATACAGTGCAGATGCCGCTGAATGTGATGGATGCCCACTACGAAGCTTTGCAAAGCTGGTTGTGCCAGAACTTGTGAAACAAAATATTGGCGTTTTGGGAATGAAAAGCTTGGCAAACGGTATTCTTTTACGGTCAAAAACTGTAATGCCAATTGAGTGTTTGCATTATGCTTTGAATCTGCCGACATCGGTTGTGATTACCGGAATTGACAGTATGGAAATTCTAGAGCAAGCCTTTGAAGCAGTGCGGACTTTCCAGCCAATGAATGACGAACAAGTGCGATCGCTCTTAGCAAAAACGGCAGAAGCGGCATCACGCGGTGAGTTTGAGCCGTTCAAAACCTCATCAATCTTTGACAGCACTGCCCAAAATCCAGATTGGCTAGGAGAAGAACCACAGCGTATCCAGCAATTGATGTCAGCGCGATCCTTTCTTCGTGTTGTCTGTGGAGGAACTTCACACATCGAATATGCTACCACTGATATCTTTCTGGTTTCATTCGCTCCCAAGCAAAATTCATTTTTACTCAAGCATTTCGCCAGTAACTTTTAAAACTATGTCCTCTGGCTTTGAGTGCGCAATGATGACCAATCCAGACTAGAATCACTGGTATATATAGAATCACTGGTATATAATAGACCTCTTGCAAAAGTCCCTAACACCCCACCCCCAACCCCTCCCGAAGAGCCTACGGTGTACACACAAGTCGAAAAAAGGTTGATTTTCCATTCTTCTCTCGTTTATCTCGAACACAAGCTCTACATGGGAATGCTCCTCGTGGAGGCAGAGCCTCCAATCTGGCATTGAGTCAGAGACTCAATGAATGCATTCCCAGCCGGAGACTAGGAACGAGAAAAGTCTTATCAAGCTAGGTTTTTAGGACTTGTGTGTACACCGTAGGCTCTTCGGGAGGGGAGACAAAGCGTAGCTTTGGCGGGGTGGGGTTCTTTCTTATTTTTGATTTATGCAAGAGGTCTAATGGCTACCGTCAACAAATACCGACAACACATCCAAAACCTGCTAACAGAACGTGCTAAACTCGTGTGGGAAGATCGCATCCAAGCCCAAACTATTTTCGATACGGAACGCGATCACTACCAACTAGTGTACGTTGGTTGGCGCGGCTCAAAGCGACTGTATGGCACTGTCCTTCACCTGGACATCATCGATGGCAAAATTTGGATTCAACAAGATGTTACTGAGGTTGGGATTGCAAACCAGTTAGTTGAACTCGCTGTCCCCAAAGAAGACATTGTTTTAGGGTTTGATCCTCCAAAAATGCGACATTACACCGACTTTGCAGTAGGATAATTCACCTCATAATCTTTAAAGTACAATCCTCATACTTAAATCCAACCACTTCGACTGAGTAATCGGCGCACTGCTCGAAATATAGTCAACACCCGTTTCCGCCACAGCGCGAATCGTTTCCAAAGTCACATTTCCCGAAGCTTCAATTTTCACCCGGTTATCCTGCTGGCGAATCAACAGCACCGCCTGACGCATCATATCCAAAGGCATATTGTCCAACATAATAATGTCCGCCTTATGCTTCAAAGCTTCTTTCACCTGCTCTAAACTTTCCGTCTCAACCTCTATAGTCAAAGGATAAGGAATCTGAGAACGAATACGGCTAACAGCTTCTCCAATTCCCCCAGCCGCCGCAATGTGGTTATCCTTAATCATCACCGCATCATCCAACCCCATACGGTGATTAATGGCCCCACCCAAAGCAGTCGCGTACTTTTCCAACAGTCTTAGCCCTGGCGTAGTTTTACGCGTATCCACCAACTGAGCAGGTAAATCAGCAATTTTCTCTACATATATATTAGTCAGCGTAGCAATTCCACTTAACCGCATAACCAGGTTGAGCGCGACTCGTTCCCCCATCAGCAGCGCATCCAGCGAACCATGAATTTCAGCTACCACCTGTCCCGGCTCACACTGTGCACCTTCAGCCACCACCGCCACAAAGCTGACTTTTTCATTCAAAATCTGAAACACCCCAGCTGCAACTGGTAAGCCAGTAATTATCCCTGAAGCTTTAGCGATCCATTTAGCAGAACCTAGCGTCACATCTTTAACTAGTAATGTATTTGTTGTGCGATCGCCCCTGCCAATATCCTCCAGCAACCAGCTACGCAACAGAGGATCTAAAACTAGCCTTGGCGGCAAAACAGCAGAATAGCTCACAAATTTGTTGCTTCCTAAGAGACTTCCAGGAATACTATAGCCCAAAACCCTTATTCTTCAAGGATTTGCTAGAGATGCAGAAGCAGTCCAAAGTTATTTTGGAAAAAATAGTTGACACAATGAAATAGGTTCGCTATATTGAATAAGTGCTTGAAGCGGAGCGCGAAAGAGCGACGCTTAAAGAACACCGAACCTTGAAAATATTATAGTTTGAAAGCGATTATACAGCAAGTGTATTG
>NZ_CAWUDN010000130.1:0-18254 GCF_963920915.1 Nostoc sp. PCC 9305 | reverse complement strand
TAATTCCTTTTGATTTGCGTTCTCTCATATCGCTTTTAGTCTAAACTCCAGTTAATAAGCAATCAAGCGGACATGATATTAGAGGGGAATGGCACGAATAAAAGATACAGCCCTTGCTCTGACTGGAACAAGCTTCTAGGCTGGGAACCCATTCTGTGAGGCTCCGCTTCCAGTAGCTTGACAAGAGGCTCTGCCTCTTTAGATACATTCCCAGCCTGGAGGCTGGGAACAAGACGACACAAGCCTTTGGGCTTTTCTTAGTGTCATTTGGGTTAGAGGGGATAACTCAGGCTAATATTAGCTTTCGGAAGTTTCCTGAGAGAACTTTTTATGGATAGTTCTTGTGGATTCCCCATCAGCAGCTACCGTTATGAGATAGTCCATTAAACCATCTGAAAAGGGGAGACGTAGGTGGAAAGTACCATCGGGTTTAACTTTGATGGCATGTCCGCCAATGTTTACATTTGTATTTGGTTGAGTTGCTCCATGAATAATTAACTCAGCATCAGCCACAAACCAGAAATCTCCGTGGGGACGACTGAATACCCGAACGTTAGCGGAACGGGCGATGAGTAACCAACGCTCGCCATCAGCAATATAGCCAATTTCAACCATGTAATCGCGATCGCTGATGGGAATCGCCACAAAGCGATCGCGTGCTACTTCTTCAGATTCATACTGCTGGACAAGCTGGGCACTTTGATAACTCAAGTCAATGCCGGTGACATCATAGAGTCGCACTACTAATTGGGAACCGCCTTGTTGTCGTAGTGCTTCAGATTGAGCTTTGGAAATCTGCCAAGAGACATAAGCCCACTTGGGAGTGCGGGGTGTGAGGATAATGCTGCTCTCTTCTGGGGCAGTTTCTGCTTCTACATTTGCCAAGCCAATAGCGGTTTCGCTGACTAATGGTACATTTTCAACGATGGCATCTTTTGTCGTCGAATCTGTAGGCACTGGACTAAAGACACGAACGATCGCAGAACGGGCAATGAATAACCAGCCATCGCCATCAGCGACATAGCCAATTTCAGCTATGTAGTCGCGATCGCTGATGGGAATTTCTACAAAGCGATCGCGTGCTGTCTCTTCACATTCATACTGCTGGACAAGCTGCGGAGTTTGATAACTCAAATCAATGCCAGTCACATCATACAGCCGCACTACCAATTGAGAGCCGCCCTGTTGTCGCAGTGCTGCTTTTTTGGCTTCGGAAATCTCCCAAGAGACTTCAGCCCATTGGAAAGTGCGGGGTGTGAGGACAATACTGCTCTCTTCTTGGACATCTACCCAATCAACATCTGTTTTATCCGCGATTGCGACATCATCAACTACGGGATCTGGATTCACAGGATTGAAGACACGAACGATCGCAGAACGGGCGATGGATAACCAGCGCTCGCCATCCGCGAGATAGCCAATTTCAGCTATGTAGTCGCGATCGCCCTGGGGAATGTCCACCAATCCTTCGTTTTCTGTTTCCTCAGATTCATATAGCTTTACAAGCTGCGGAGTTTGATAACTCAAGTCAATGCCAGTCACATCATACAACCGCACGATCAATTGAGAGCCGCCTTGTTGCCGCAGTGCTGCTTTCTTGGCTTCGGAAATCTCCCAAGAGACATGAGCCGATCCATCAGTATCTGGTGTCAGGACAATACTGCTTTCTTCTTGAGTATCTACCAAACCAATAGCTGTTTCGGCTGTGTTCGCCACATCATCAACTATGGGTTCTGGATTCACAGGACTGAAGACACGAACAATTGCAGAACGGGCGATGAATAACCAGTGTTCGCCATAAGCGATATAGCCAATTTCAGCTATGTAGTCGCGATCGCCCTGGGGAATTTCTACAACGCGATCGTGTGCTGTCTCTGCACATTCATACTGCTTCACCAGCTGCGGAGTTTGATAACTCAAATCAATGCCAGTCACATCATACAGCCGCACTGCCAATTGAGTACCGCCTTGTTGCCACAGTTCTGCTTTCTTAGCTGGAGGAATCTCCCAAGAGACATGAGCCGATGTATAAGTATGTGGTGTGAGCACAATACTACTTTCTTCATCTGCATCAACCAACCCACTAGCTGTTTCGGCTGCGCTCGTCCCATTTTGAGTATCCGATCCGAAAGTGCTAGCCCAAGCGCCAACTCCCGCGCCCGCTGCTAAAGCTGCGGCTGCGGCCAAATCTGTGGAGTTAGCTTCCCCAACAGTCGGCTCGGCAGGAAGTTCTTCATCTGGCAAAGTGAAAGTGGGTTCGGCTGCGTCCGCTACCACATTCAATGCATCTTTACTCAATACATCTTCTGAAAATTCCGGTAAATCCAGCAGTGAAGATGTATCTTCTGTCGCTGATGCTTCCACATCGGCTGTCGTTTCATCAGATTCCGCTAAGGGCAATTCATCTACTGAGGCTGTATCTTCAGTTGAGGTGATACTCTCTAGCCAGTTCAATTCTGCCTGAAGTTCCTCATCTGCCTCATCTTCACTAATTGCTGTGTCCCAATATCCAAAATCAGATGTTGCTTGTGGCACATCTGGTAATTCTGGGAGTGGGGCTGTCACTTCAGATGAAGGCAGTTCCACCTCAGACACTTCTTCTGGAATATTACCTGGGTAAGGATATGAAGTATTGACTACAGCCGCCGGGGCTTCTATATCCCATGCAACTTCATCAGCATCAGGAGTGTATGTCTCCGTATAATTATTTAGTTCGACTGTCTCATCAATTGCATTTGGTTCTGTTTCTTTGTTGTTAAAGGTAGACCAGGTAGCCGTCCCAATGCCTGTTGCTATAGCTGCACCACCTAAAGCTGCGGCTCCCAAATTGTTATTTTCTGAGCCATTAGCTACGCCCGATGTCGCGCCTTCATAGAGGTTAGAAGTACCATTACTTGTCTCTTGTACTAAATTTGCTGTCCCCTGAGTAGCATTTGGGTTCAGATCGGATTGTGTTTGAGCGTAGATGTTGAAAGGAGTGCGATCGGGGGTTTCTTGCTCTTGGAAATGCGGTACTGCCTGCTCCTCCAGCGTCGTTCCATTCAGGGAGGAAGTTGTGCTGGCATCGAGCGCCGCCGTTTCTCCATTGGGTGGATAAGGATTTGATTCTGGTAAATTGTCTATTCCTTCGGGGGGCAATGGGCGTTTTTTCAGAATCCACCATAGTACAGAGCCACCTACAGTTATAAAAAAGACAGGTAGCAGCAACCACAATGGTGTTTCTTTATTTACAATTGGAGCGCTTTGTGCAGGAGCAGCCACAAAGGGCTGTTCGCCAAATGCAGAACTAGTGGCACTAGGGGAAGGCGTAGGCGCTGGTGTCGTTTCTACACCTGGAGAAGCCGCAACAGCAGGTTGTAATACGCTGGCTGCGATCGCCTCGGCTTCGGCAACTCTACCTTTTTCTATAGCCTGCTGTCCTGCGGGTGCTAAGGTAAAGCCAAGAAAATCTACTGTGGTTAAACTCTGATCTTTTTTGTAAACATAAACTAAAGGTTGCGAGAAGGGATATCTGGCATCAGCTGGCAAGGCTTGATGTAATTGCAGAACTCGCACACCTTTCAACTTTGACACCTGATTAGCTAACACATAGCTGATGCCGTCTTTGCCCAGTTGTTTGATGATTTCTGCGGTATTATCGTCACTTACTTTGGTAGCATTAGCACCTGTAGCAAACTCAGCAGTTTTGAAGGCTGGATAAGTACGAAAAGTATTGCGAGTTTCACTCGTGTTTGGGCGATCGATGAACCGAATCTTGGCTGAAGGCCCTCCCAGTTGCGACCAATTTGTAATTTGTCCCCGGAAAATCCGGGCAAATTGCCTACTCGTCAAGCTTCCTTTGAAAGGATTATCTGCCCCAACCACGATCGCAATCTTCTCACGCTGCAAACGAACTTGCTCTAGTCCTTGAGCTTTTTCTGCTGGCGTCAACCCGCGCCCCATTGCGACTATATCGATTTTGCCATCTAGCAAATCTTTTAGCGCTTTATCAGTGCCGTTAGCAGCAACTTCAACCTTTTTACCAACAAACTGTTTTTCAAAACTTTCTTTCAGGCTTTGGTTGATTGCACTCAAGCTACTGGAACCGTCAATCCGCACTATCGGTTCATTCTGCACTGTTTGTGGCAGTGGCGAAGAGGTAGCTTCAGGTGTAGATTGTGCCAGCATCGGTGCTGATACCACCAGAGATGCTGCCATCGGGGTTGTAGCTAAGGCAACCCATAATAACAGTCTGACTATCGAAGTATCTTTTTTTTCTTGTTGCCACATAAGCCTCTTAATTAAAGTAAAAAATAGAAAGCCTGCCAGTCCTAAATCGCGATCTTTATAAAGATAATGGAGGAGACGGGCTAATTATACATCTGAGTTATCTTTAGTTCTAATTGCTTCAAAGCACTTATGCTGATTTATACTTCGCTGTAGCTTGGATAGCATGATAATTTATACTCTAATTGCCAAAGTCTGTTGTACTATAAATTTTTCTAAGTTATATTGCAACTTATACCAAGTTGGTAGTTTATGACCGCGATTATGAATTATTGAATTACTAAAACTGGTAAAGTGTAGCAAATTCAATATTATTTAACAATATTATTTTCAGTAGTGGTGAGTCTGAGTGCTGAGTTATGAGTTATGAGTTATGAAGATAACAATGACAATCTGGCTTATCAATCAGTGACTCAACCAAAGCATTTAAGGCAGTTGCAGCTAATGCGCCACCTCCCAAAGTCCCTTCAACTGTAATATAAGGTATCCCTTGTTGCATCAGTTGTCGCTTGGCTGCGGGAGCATGACTAAAGCCAATGGGCATTCCAATGACTAATGCAGGCTGAATTTTCTGGTTAGCGTTGGCTTTACAAGCTTCCAGAAGTACTGAGGGAGCATAACCAACTACCAGTACACAACCCTTACTTACTTGCAGCAATTTTGTTCGCCATTCTTGATGTTGCCAAAAGGCGAGTTCTGCTTCAGTGGCGGTAGTAATATGGGGGTTATCAATTAAGGTTTCGGTGTGGCATCCTAAGTGAAGTAATCGGGTTTGATCTAAAGCAGCAGCAACCGTTTGAGTATCGACAACAATTTGACAACTTGAAGATAAAGCTTCTCGACTAGCTGCGATCGCATCTCGACTCAATTTCACAAAGGACACTAAACTGACATCGCCACAAGCCAAAACCAACTGAGAAATTAAGTGTTGTTCAATTTCCGAACGGTGAGAAAGATCGGGTAGTAAGCGTTGTAGCGATTCGGTAAAAGCTTCCGAGTGGGTATGAATTTCGGCATCCAAGCCACTCCAGAGATTTTCCAATCCTCCCAATCCGGCTTGGGTTTCAACATCAAGTAACTTCAGTTGCGCCAAAACTTCCGCCTGGATAATTTGACAATGGCGATCGCGCCCCAATAATCCTTCTAATGCTGATGCAGTTTGCCGCAGTTGGGAAATTTGTTGCATCACCGCGCGATATTGCTGCTGAAGTTGTCCCATGAGGTTAACCGTTGTGTCGGCTTCTGGTTCCACCTCCAAAATATTGCGGATATGGTTTAGCTGAAACCCTTGCTGCTTGAGTGCAACAATCCGTTGCAACCGGAGGACATCTTTTTGGGTATAGAGACGGTAATTGCTGCGCGATCGCACTGCTTGCGGTAACAGTCCCAATTGATGATAATGGCGCACCATCCGCGGAGTTAAACCGCCGCCGACTGCATCAGTGAGTTCTTTAATAGTTAAGCAACCAGCGTTCATGATTTACTCCAACAACGGCAAAATTCTTTGTAACTCTTCACAAGCCGCCTGAAGAGATGGCGGTGCATTTTCATCTAAACTCCCTTGAGAACACTGGTTTGCTAATTGTTCAACACCGGGTTTACAAATTGCCTCATTTTTAGGGAATTTTGGATATTTGGATTTTTCTGCTTCTTCTTCAACAACTTCTCCTGTTCGTAAATAATGTATCCAAGTTTCGATATTTCTTTTTGGCACAAAGATTGCTATTTTCTCATCAGGCTTCCGAAGTTCCTGTGAATTTTCTATCAATGCATTATCTAATTCTTTCAGTGTTGCCTTTACTGTCGCAGTATCTGCATCAATCAATACTACTAGCATTCCTGAACGATAGTTTTTTCTCCGGTATGCTTTAACCTCTAATGTATACAGAGCAATTAATACTTTTTGTCCATCAGAAAGTTCATGAAAGTAATAATCAATAATATTTGCACGATTTTCAAGAGATGCAAATCGTAATTTTAAAGTTGTATAGCCTACGCCGAACTGGTCAAATTTAAAACTAATAAAACCTTCTAAAACATTTTTTAAAACGTTTATTAGTTCAGCTACCTTGCCCTGATCATGGGAAATATAACGATACCAAGAAACAAAATTTTCCAATTTCGGACTCAATTGTAGTTCTTCTTTTTCACTCCCATTAATTATCATGCTAGGAATAATTTGTACAATAATAAATCGCTCCATTCGCTGTTTGAACCAGGTCAGCTTTGTGATATCATTATTTGCCAGAAATAAAGGTAGTATGGACTGAGACCAATTAAAAGGAGGATATTTCGTCGGACTGACTAAATGATTGTCATAAAAAATTTGAACTTCGCCTATCTCGAACTTTAATAAAGGTTGGTTATCATACCACAAACGCTCATATTTTACCTGGCTATTTTCTCGATTGTGTTCAATAGCAAGTTCATATTTATAGTTACCATCATTTCCGTCAATTTCTATTTCAAAACGCTGAATTGGTAAAGTTTGCCAGCGAGTGCAGTCAAAAAATGGGAAAATTACTTCTACCTTAGCGACGCCACTTATAAAAAGTTGAATTCTCCGCAAGGCTTCAAAAACAGTTGATTTACCTGAACCATTACCACCAAGAAAGAGGTTAATCGAGTCAAGGTTCATCTCAAAATTTACCAAGCCGCGAAAGTTATCAATATATATTCGCTTTAACATAGATTTTTCCTCCTAGTGCAATTTTAAAGCTAACAGTTAAATCGTCCCATTTACCCACATCCCACTTTTGAAAAATGCTCCCAGAACACAGATAAAGATTTAACTCTGCGTACCTCTGCGCTTCCCTCAGCGCCCCTTTGCGTTTCAAAATCATTATAAGCCTTGACATTAACATCAATGTCAAGGTTTAGCCTGAGAGAGTCCCTGTTAATTCACCTCTCATGCTCTACCCCCAACGTTTGAACCAATTCACCAGAGAACACGCAGATACCGTAGCCGCCCTTTTGTGTGGATTCCTATTATTTCTCGGATGGTTCGCCTTACATCTCGGTTGGTTGGGATTGGCGTTCCTGCTACTACCCGCCGCTTATGTAATTGGTGGTTACGAAAGTGCGCGGGAAGGATTGACTACTCTCTTCAAAGAAAAAGAACTCGATGTCGATTTGCTGATGATTGTCGCCGCGATTGGTGCTGCTAGCCTCGGCTTATGGCGAAGAGAATATCATCTAATCATTGATGGGGCAATTTTGATTCTGATCTTTGCCATCAGTGGCGCACTAGAAGGCTACGCCATGCAGCGAACTGAGCGGAGTATCCGTAGTTTGATGAGTTTGACACCAGATACAGCAAGAGTTTTACTTCAAGGAAGAGAAGAAGAAATTCCTATCAGTCAGCTAAAAGTGGGTGATGAAATTGTTGTCAAACCCGGAGAGCTAATTCCTACTGATGGGATAATTTTATCTGGTTACAGCACCCTCAATCAAGCTGCAATTACAGGTGAGTCTTTACCTGTAGAGAAGACAGTAGGCGCAGAAGTATTTGCAGGTACACTCAACGGCTATGGTGCATTGCAAATTGAAGTACATAAACCAGCCCAAAGCAGCTTGATTCAGCGTGTGATTCGTTTGGTAGAACAAGCGCAAACAGAAGCACCACCTTCCCAAGAGTTTATCGATCGCTTTGAGAAGGGATATGCCAAAGTCATTGTAGTCGCTGGGATTTTGCTGGCAACTTTACCGCCATTTCTTTGGGGTTGGGATTGGGAAACGACGATTTATCGCGCCCTTACTTTCCTGGTGGTGGCTTCTCCCTGTGCGTTGATGGCTGCAATTATGCCCACCCTGCTTTCGGGAATCGCCAATGGTGCAAGACAGGGGATTTTGTTTAAAAATGGGGCGCAGTTGGAGAAGATTGGCAAAGTCCGAGCGATCGCCTTTGATAAAACTGGTACTCTAACAACAGGACAGGTGCAGGTATTTCAGGTAGTTTCAGCTAGTAAATACACTAGAGATGATGTATTAAAAACCGCTGCCAGTGTCGAAGCATCTTCCGAACATCCCATCGGTAAGGCAATTGTACAAGCGGCTAGTGATTTAAATTGGGTTGCTGCAATCGAAGTACAAGCCTTACCTGGAAAGGGAATTGTCGGAATTGCTCAAGAACAAGAGGTAATTGTCGGGAATGCCATTTTTGTGCAGCAGCATGTAACAAATTTACCTGAAGAATTGCGAGAAATCGTTCAATCTTGGGAGCAAGAAGGTAAAACTGTTGTTTGGGTAGCACAGGAAAGAAGGGGAGCAGGGGAGCAGGGGGGCAGAGGGGCAGAGGTGATGGGTGTAATTGCGATCGCAGATGAGGTGAGAGTCGAAGCCGCCGCAACCATCAGTCGGTTAAAGCAACTGGGAGTTGAACAAATTGTCATGTTAACCGGGGATAATCAGGAAACTGCTTGCAGTGTCGCCAAAGCAGTCGGAATCGATCGAGTATATGCCCAACTTCTACCAGAAGATAAGCTGAATGTTATCCGCCGTTTACAGCAACAATATCAAACAGTTGCAATGGTAGGCGATGGAATCAATGATGCACCAGCTTTAGCGCAAGCATCCGTGGGTATAGCGATGGGAATATCTGGGAGTGATGTGGCATTGGAAACCGCAGATATAGTACTGATGGCAGACAGGTTAGAAAAAATTGCTGTAGCGATGCATTTGGGCAGGCGATCGCAACTCATAGTAAAACAAAATATAGTTGTAGCGTTGGGTTTCATTATGTTGCTTTTAGTCGGCAACTTTCTAGGAAATATTAACCTACCCATCGGCGTCATTGGCCATGAAGGTTCCACAGTATTAGTTACCCTCAGTGGACTAAGATTATTGAAATAAGATAGGACGCAAGGTGAGCAACAAGACCCAGATGTAGAAACGCGATTTATCGCGTCTTATGTGGTCAATACTCAATTCACATTATACGTAAATTATTATTTTGACTTTTTAACTTTTAACTCCCAACTCTTAACTCCTAACTCCTAGCTCCTAACTCCTAACTCCTAACTCCTAACCCCTAGCTCCTAACTCCTAACTCCTAACCCTTACTCATGCAAACCGATCCAAAACCAGGAACACTTTACGTTGTCGGCACACCAATTGGCAACCTGGAAGATATCACCTTTCGGGCAGTGCGAATTTTGCAAACGGTGGATATCATTGCTGCGGAAGACACGCGTCATACTGGAAAACTACTACAGCATTTTCAAGTTAAAACACCCCAGGTGAGTTACCACGAACACAATCGTACCAGTCGTATTCCAGAATTATTAGAGCATTTAGTTAATAATAAAGCGATCGCTCTAGTGAGTGATGCGGGGATGCCAGGTATTTCCGATCCTGGATATGAACTGGTGAAAGCCTGTATTGAAGCGGGAATTCCAGTCGTTCCCATTCCTGGCGCTAGTGCAGCAATTACCGCTTTGAGTGCAGCTGGACTACCAACAGATCGCTTTGTCTTTGAAGGCTTTCTCCCAGCGAAAACTCAACAGAGACAAGAACATTTAGAATCTCTGCAAACAGAATCTCGCACCTTGATTTTCTACGAATCGCCGCACCGTTTGCGAGATACTTTGCAAGACTTAGCTCTTGTTTGGGGAAACGATCGCCAAATTGTGCTAGGACGGGAGTTAACTAAATTGTATGAAGAATTTTGGCGGGGGACAATTGCCGAAGCGATCGCTTACTACACCCAACGAGAACCCCAAGGTGAATATACATTAGTAGTCGCAGGAATTCCAGCCAGTCAGCCCCAATTGACAGAAGAAGAATTGAAAGCCGAATTGAAACAGTTAATTAGTCAAGGAATATCGCGATCGCAAGCTAGCCGTCAGTTAGCAAAATTTACTTCCCTTCCCCGTCGCCAACTATATCAATTAGCTCTTTCTATAGTCTCCAGTCCTGAGCCTTGAACTGCTGATATCGCTTTTTTTAAAATCAAAAATCTAAATTTTAAATGTATATATTTCTTTATTTTTTCTTCCTTTTCTGTCCTTCTCTACGAGATACTACGCTTACACATAGAGGGAAGCAAGCTACACGTCGTGTCTCATATAGAATGCAGTTAGCTTCCTTATCTACATCTTGTATGATGTCAAATCGGACTGCGATACAAATACTTGAATGTACAGAATGTGACTAATTTGTATATTCATCCTCAAAGATGACATAGCGAATATTCAAATGATATCTAAAGATTTATGATATTAGTTCTTTAGATAGATCGGAAATTTTGGAGGCAAACTTTAATATGAGATTAGTAAAATACAAACACAACAGATTCTCAGTGAAGGAGAAATTCGATGACTAACATTATTGCTTGGTTGGTTTTGGGTTTAATCGCAGGTGCGTTAGCTAAGTTATTTTATCCTGGAACCCAAGGTGGCGGTATTATCTCTACCATTATATTAGGAATCCTGGGAGCCGTATTTGGTGGTTATTTGGGTCAAGTATTGCTAGGCAGTAGTTCGGCAGCAGCTGCATCTGTAGGAGCTTTATCTCTGGGAAGCATTTTATTTGCTGTTATTGGTGCAATGATACTAATTTTCCTTTGGGGTTTACTGACTCGTCGAGCTGTGTAATTACCTCAATTTCAGGTAACAATTTTGGGAATCACTTCTAACTGCAATAAACCGATAAAATGACATTAGAAAAAGAGCGAAGAACTATAGGAGTTTTCGCTGGGTATTCCGATGCACAATTGGTACTAAAGGAACTAAAAGCCGCTAATTTTCCAATGGAGAAAGTTTCTGTTATTGCACGGAATACAGAAAAACAAAGTGATATTGCTGGTGTTGAAATCATCGAAAACACTGGCAATACATCCTCAGAAGATGCTGCTGGAGCCGTTACTAGTGATGCTTTAGATGGTCTTACTGGTTTATCAGTCGATCTAGTCCTCTTGGTAATTCCTGGTATAGGCCCAGTCATCTTAGCCGGAGCGGAAGTAACTGCGATCGCTACCACTTTAGCAGGTGGTTTGCCTGGTTTGTTCCTAAGTTTAGGAATTGCTGAAAAGCAAGCACAGGGTTATAGCGATCTTGTCTGTAAGGGTTACTATTTGGTGATAGTAACCGGTATAGACATAGAAATTCGTCTCGCCAAGAGGATTTTTAATCGCCGTGATATTCAACAATGGGGAGTCTTTGAGCCATACTCAACCCCAAATAATCGCTATAAACACGCACTGGGTGTTTTTTATCAGCGTCAAGACGCAGAAAGAGCGCTTACTGAACTGAGAAGTGCTGACTTCCCCATGAGTCAAATATCAATAGTTGTTAAAAATACAAGCAACTTGAGTGATATTTGTGAGGTGGAAATCAGCAGTTTCCAAGATAAATATACTACTTTAGGAATTTCTGATGAGTTAGCTAGATATTACGAACATCATCTGACTCTTGGTCATTATTTATTAGTATTAAAAAGCACTGATATCTATGTAGCAGGCGCAAGAGCTATCTTAGAGAGTAACAAGATTCAACATTTTAGTATTTATAGTCAATCTGAACTTGATGCAACTAGAAGCGATCGCCAGGTTATCAACAAATTCTAGTTAATCCTCAAGTTAATATTAATAGTTTTTACGACACATCATGATTGTGCATATTCTTAATAATTTATAGTTCTAATAATACAGTTGTACTGTAAATTATATAATTTTATGGGTATAGGTGGAATGAATGCTGCTTGCGATCGCTAAGGTCACGGTTGCTCTGTAGAGTGATGTAAAATGGCGTAGATATCATATCCAACCGCAAAAGTCACTATATTTAGTGTTTAAATAAATTGTGTTTTCATTAATTTAATTTTCACTATCCGGCTGTTTAATTTTACTATCCAGCCTATTTGTGAAGCTCAAAGTTATTTAAGCATTACAATATTAGGTTTAAGAAATATCATTTTTTAGTAAAAATTAATGTTAAATTTATAATTTCAGCACAAGTATTTAATTATCCACGGCGAGATTCAATTACAAAATCAGGTAGTTGCTTATTTTGAGATAAGTTATACTAGCGAATTGTTTATTGTTAATAAAATTGTCAAAGTTTTTAAGAAAAATATTATTATTTAAATATATAATTAATTTATACTAAACGTTACATTGGGAAAAAGGAGGATACAAATGATAATATTTAGTGTGCAAAAAGCTAGTACAACACGGCGGAAATAAACCGATCGTTTCAAATAAACAAAACTCTTATGCTGTTTTAATTTTTAATTTTTAATTCCGCCTTGCGGTACTAGGCATATCCTAACATAAACTAAATCTCCTCCATTTATTTTAAGATAGCTAAAACATAATAAAAATAGTCCCAAAAACAGAAATAATTTGAATACCTGTTTGGAATAATGTTGAACCGTTTGAAGATTGGAACCAAGATTGGAGTAAGTTTTGCTTTGAGTTTGGCAACTCTGACCACCATTGGTCTAATCTCCTACCAAAGCACTAATGAGCTAATTGAAACTTCGCGCAAAGAAAGCCATACTTACCAGGTGTTAAGTCAGCTTGAAGACCTCAACTTGCAACTGACAAATGCTGAGACAGGTCAACGCGGTTACATTATTACTGGAGAACAGCGCTATTTAGAACCTTATAACGCTGCCATTCAAGTACTGAATCAAAAAGTTAGGGAAATTCAAAGGTTAACGGTAGATAACCCCAACCAACAAAATCGGCTTGATATTTTGCAGCCACTACTAACCGAGAGAATGGCTGTGATGAAAGAAGTCATAGAGCTGCGGCAAAGCCAGGGCTTAGAAGCTTCTCAGAAAGCTGTTCTGACAGACCAGGGTAAGCGATTGATGGATAATATCCAGAAAGTTATCCAGGCGATGAAAAATGAAGAGAATGCACTGCTAAAACAGCGCTCTGAGAAAGCACAAGCAGCTGCTCGGCAAACTCTCGCCAGCATTGTCTATAGTATTCCCTTCTTTTCTTTGCTCTTAGCTTTGATCGGCTTCACCCTGACCAGACATATTTCAGTACCCCTGAAGCAAGTTTCTGATTTGGCAGAAAAAATGGCAGATGGGGATTTATCGGTAAGTTTACCAGATAGCGATCGCCAAGATGAAATTGGTGTGTTGACGCACACCTTTAACCAGATGATCGTTAATCTGCGAAACACAACTCAAAAAAATGAGGAGCAAAACTGGCTCAAATCTAACTTAGCTGAATTTACTCAGATGCTCCAGGGGCAGCGAAATCTGGAAAGCGTCTCTAATCTGATATTGTCGAATTTAGCACCACTAGTTGGGGCATCACAAGGCGTTTTTTATGTGATGGACTCCATAGACGACCAGCCTGTGCTGAAGTTGCTGAGTGGTTATGCTTATAAAGAGCGAAAAAACCTCGCAAATCAATTTCGTTTGGGTGAAGGATTAGTGGGACAATGCGCCCTAGAAAAACAAAGAATCCTCCTCACGGAAGTTCCCAATGACTATATCCGCATCAGTTCCGGTTTAGGAGAAGCACCACCGCTAAATATTATTGTGTTGCCCATACTATTTGAGGGACAGGTAAATGCTGTAATTGAACTTGCCTCTTTTGGGCCTTTTAGTGAATTACACCTGACATTTTTAGAGCAATTGAGTGAAAATCTGGGTGTATTTTTAAATAATATCGCCTCACAATTGCAAACACAGCAACTACTTGAAGAATCTGTTGCTTTAACAGAGGAACTGCAAACTCAGCAAGAAGAACTACAGCAAAGCAATCAACGCCTGGAAGAACAGACGCAAGAGCTGGAGGAATCACAATTTCTTGTCAAGCAATCTAACGAAGAATTGCAACAACTAAATGAGGAGCTAGAAGAAAAGGCAGAATTGTTAGAAGTTCAAAATCGAGAAGTAGCTCGCAAGAACCAGGAAGTTGAGCGGGCGAGGAAGTCTTTGGAAGAAAAAGCTGAACAACTGGCCTTGTCTTCCAAATATAAGTCAGAATTTCTGGCGAATATGTCCCACGAGCTGCGGACACCGTTAAATAGCCTATTAATTTTAGCAAGGCTGCTGGCAGATAACTCTCTTAACAACTTGACCGACAAACAGGTAGAGTACAGCCGGACTATTTACTCGGCTGGGACTGATTTGCTGGAATTGATCAATGACATTCTAGATTTAGCAAAAATTGAGTCGGGTACTATGTCGCTCGATATTGAGCAAATTGCTCTTGCAGATTTGGAGACATCTTTAGAGCAGACTTTCCGGCAAGTTGCCCACAATAAAGAAATCAGTTTTACTATTGAACGGGATGAGAAGTTACCCCCGACAATTTATAACGACTCCAAACGTCTGCAACAAGTATTGAAAAATCTCCTAGCTAACGCCTTTAAATTTACAGAACAGGGAGGCGTGAAGTTACAAATATTCCAAGTTGATAATTCCACGATCGCTTTTGCCGTCAGCGACACGGGCATAGGCATTCCAGCCGAAAAGCAGAAGATTATTTTCGAGGCATTTCAGCAGGCAGATGGCACAACTAGCCGCAAGTATGGTGGGACTGGTTTGGGCTTGTCCATCAGCCGTGAATTAGCTCAACTGTTGGGAGGGAGAATTGAACTACTCAGCCAACCAGGACAGGGAAGCACCTTCACCCTTTACTTGCCCAGGCAACAGGAAAAGAATGGTCAAAATATCACTACACCACCCCTTGAGCCAACCACCCCAATCCATACAACATCGACCATAAAAGAAGTGTCACTGGTGGAAAACAGACCCCCAACTGCGAACATCTCTCCATCAGTGAAAGTACTTCCTAGCTTACCCCACGATATTCCAGATGACCGGGAAATAATTCAATCGGGCGATCGCATTTTGTTAATTATCGAGGATGACGATAAATTCGCCCGTATCTTACTAGATATGGCACGTCAGCAGGGCTTTAAAACCATCGTTGCTTTACAGAGCAAACAAGGTCTAGCACTGGCAGAACAGTTTAAACCCAATGCGATTATGCTAGATATCCACATGCCAGAGATGGATGGTTGGACGGTGCTGGATCGTCTGAAGCATAAACCAGATACCAGACATATACCAGTACATATACTTTCTGTTGATGAAAGACAACAACGGGGATTACAGCTAGGAGCAATTACCTATCTTCAAAAACCCGTGTCTCCAGAAGCGCTAACTCAGGTATTGACTGAGATTAAAGGCTTTATTGAGCGTCAGGTAAAAAATCTCTTAATTGTCGAAGATGACCCCGTACAAGCCCAAAGCATTATCGAACTGATTGGTAATGGCGATGTCCAGAGTACAGCAGTAGGTACGGGGGCAGAAGCTCTCTCGATTTTGCGATCGCATCACTTTGATTGTATGGTACTCGATCTGGGTCTGCCCGATATGAGCGGGTTTGCCCTAATTGAGCAGATAAAACTTGAACCCAAGCTTTTGAAACTGCCGATAATTGTTTACACCGGCAAAGAACTCAGCCGACAAGAAGAAACCAAACTGCGGGGACTGGCAGAGACAATTATTATTAAAAATGTGCGATCGCCAGAGCGGTTGTTAGACGAAACTGCCCTATTTTTGCATCGGGTGCAAGCAAATTTGCCCACACCAAAGCGGCAAATGCTAGAGCAACTACATCAAACCGACCCAGTGCTAGCTAATCGGAAAATTTTGATTGTAGATGATGACCTGCGAAATATTTTTGCCCTTACCAGCTTTTTAGAAAGCTATCAAATGCAAGTGCTGTTTGCCGAAAACGGCAGAGATGGTATAAAAACACTGCAAGCTAATCCTGAAATTAATATAGTTTTGATGGATATCATGATGCCGGAAATGGATGGTTACGAAACCACCCGCGCCATCCGCAAGCAACAACAGTTTCGCTCACTACCAATTATTGCTTTAACAGCCAAAGCTATGCCAGGCGACAAGGAAAAATGCATCGAAGCTGGAGCCTCTGACTACATCACCAAACCTGTAGATACTGAGCAACTGCTTTCACTACTCCGGGTTTGGCTATATCGCTAAGGGAGAAATCAATTCAAAATTCAACCCTCATGTAGAGACGCGACTTATCGCGTCTTGAAAGACCAATTATCTACACCAATAACTCGGAACTGAACCGGATTCAATACTACTCGGTTAAGCATTTTTAACTCGGAATTTGATTTGGGGAAAAGGTTAAAGGGCAAGGGTTAAAGGTTTTTTCTTTCCCCTTTCCCCTTCCCCTTTTCCCCTTAACCGACAAGTATTGGAACCGGATTGATTTATCTCTCTGCAAAAAGCCCACACTGATCGTTTGAACGGTTACAGTGTGGGCTTTTTACGCTAATAACACGAATAAAAGTCTAGCGGAACATGCTACTCACTGAGGTATCTTCATGAATTCGCCAGATAGTTTCTCCCAATAAATTAGCTACTGACAGCACTACTAGTTGTGGAAAACGATTGCTTTCTGGTATGGGAATGGTATTGGTGACAATGACTTCCTCAAACAAGCCACTAGACAACCGCTCCATCGCTGGTGGAGAGAATACCGCATGAGTTGCACAGGCATATACCTGACGCGCTCCTTCTTCACGCAGTAATCGCGCTCCTTCTGCGATCGTTCCCCCAGTGTCGATCATGTCATCCACCAACACTGCCGTTTTGCCTTTAACATCGCCGATGACATTTAACACTTCTGCGACATTATGGGCCTGACGACGTTTGTCAATAATCGCCAGTGGAGCATCACCCAGTTTTTTCGCAAATGCCCTAGCTCTTGCTACACCACCAACATCGGGAGAAACAACTACCAAGTCTGGCAGCTGTTTGCTTGCTAGATAATCTAGTAATACTGGTGAACCGTAAACATGGTCAAAAGGGATATCGAAATAGCCTTGAATCTGAGCCGAGTGTAAATCCATTGCTAGAACGCGGTTGGCACCGGCTTCGGTGATCAAGTTCGCAACTAGCTTGGCGGTTATTGACTCTCGTCCTGCTGTTTTGCGATCGGCACGAGCATAACCGTAGTACGGAATTACTGCCGTTACCTGTCGCGCGGAAGCTCGACGACAGGCGTCAACCATAATCAATAATTCCATCAAATGATCGTTGACGGGTTGACAACATGGCTGGATTAAATAGACATCACAACCCCGAATCGATTCTTGGATTTGAACGTAAAGTTCTCCATCCGCAAATCTTTTGCGAATCATTGGCCCCAAGTCCATGCCCAGATAACGAGCGACTTCTTGAGACAGTTGTAAATTGGCAGAGCCAGAAAACAGCCGCAGGCGATGATTATCGTTCAGTCCTGTTGCAGATGGTTGCACTTTGAAAGTTGCAGAACTGAGCACAGCAGATCCTCTATGTGCATTCATAGCAATATTATCATTAGAGATTTCATAGATTTAACCAAGAAATAGCCTAAAAAAACATCTGTAAGTTTTATTGAAGCTTCAATACAAAATTTAAACATTTTTGCATAAAATTATTATTCGCTAATTATCTAGTTTTCTTGGCAAACAAGCTATTGATAGCTTAACTGACATCAAGTTAATGCACTAGGTCTATAGTTCAATTTTTTGGTTGAGGTAAATAACCTAATCGCTTAAACATTATTGGTGTGGTAGGTTTTTCTAATTACCTCATTGATAGCTGACAGTAAAGCATTGACAACTTTAATGATATTAAAGAGTTTGTCCTCACACAGTATAGCACCTATCACTAAGTAGTCAAATGGTAGCTTATTACTCTATGATTTACGCATTGACAAAAATGACAATCATAACAAGCCCAAAAGAGGCTAGCAGTGGACAAATTACTCCACAGACAAGCACGTTTTTAGATAAAGTTTGCATAAATGTTAAATAAATATTAAATAAAGATATTTTTTAAAGCTAAAACATTGCTCAAAAAAATAATCCCATCTAAGTAAATTCCTGTAAATATTTTTACTTAAAATTTTTTAATTAAATTTAGAAAAGTTGTTCAATAGACCTCTTGCATAAATCAAAAATAAGAAAGAACCCCACCCCGCCAAAGCT